>NZ_DASQIX010000104.1:0-52291 GCF_035631355.1 Alloacidobacterium sp. | reverse complement strand
ACGCACATCATGTAGTAGCGTTTGCGCCCGAAGACGCGCGAGAGCCACGCACTCAGCGGCAAGACAACGGCATTCGCAACCAGATAGGTTGTCAGCACCCATGTCGCTTCGTCGAAGCTCGATCCCAGCCCGCCGGCAATGTGCGGCAGCGAGACATTGGCGATCGAAGTGTCGAGCAACTCCATGAACGTGGCCAACGTCACGGTAATCGCCACCGCCCAGGGATTGATTGCGCGTGGCGTCGCTGCAACATCAACAGAAACCTGGGGACGGGTTAGTGTCGCTGTGCTCATGGGAAACTGATATGCTGAATACAGATTCGGTAGAGACCGATCGGTCGCAAATTTTCGTGGTGGATCGGTATGAGCACGTCGCTGACCAAAGGCGAAAAGACGCGGGACAAAATCATCCGCAAGGCCGCCGCTGTCTTCAATCTGCACGGATATTCAGGCACGAGCCTCTCCGAGCTGATGGAAGAGACTGGGCTCGAAAAAGGCGGCATCTATCGTCACTTTGAGAGCAAGGAAGAACTCGCTGTCGCCGCATTCGACTATGCCTGGTCTGAAATCAGGCTGAGACGCCGCATTGCGCTCGATGAAATTCCGACTCCCCTCGGTAAATTGCATGGCATGATTGACGGCTTCGCTGCCAAGCCATCGCCGGTCCCCGGCGGTTGCGCCTTGATGAATACGGCGATCGACGCAGATGACGGCAATCCTGCCTTGCGCGCCCACGCCCGCGAAGCGTTGCGCGAATGGCTTGATTATCTTGAAGCGCTTGTACGCCAGGGAATCAGACAAGACGAAATTGCTCGCGGTGTTTCACCCGCAGCCATCGCCTCGACCATTATCGCGACGCTCGAAGGAGCGTTGATGATATCGCGCCTCTCGGACGACCGCTCAGCACTCGATAATGCGCGCAAACACTTGCATACAATGCTCGACGGTATCGCAAGAAAAGCGGGCTAGTTTTTGACTCCGCGCGCACCCCGGATTCATCTATTTCATAACATAGATGAGCCCTGACACATCTGTACTCGACAATCCAATCTGGCATGCCCTCACATCGGCACATGCGCATTTGGCTGAAGGCGATGACCTTGCCCGGCGCTACCCAGTCGATATGGGTCCATTGACTGGAATGAAGGAACAAAGCACACAGGCCTATGCCTCGCTGGCAAAGATTCTCGGCCCGGACGATGTGTCCGTCTTATTTCTCGAATCACCCCCAACTCTGCCTGACGGCTGGCGTCTCCTCCAGTGCTTCCCGATGGAACAGATGATCGGCCTCGAGCCTCCGCAAATCAACCATCATGGCTTTGACATCAAGGAACTCGGCGCAGAAGACATCTCCGAGATGCGCAAGCTCGCCGAGGCAACAGAGCCGGGCCCATTTCGCAGGCGCACCATCGAACTCGGCGGATACAAAGGAATCCAAGCGGATGGCCAGCTTGCATCGATGGCTGGCCAGCGTTGCACCTTGACTAGTTTTATCGAAGTCAGCGCAGTCTGTACCTGGCCTGAGTTCCGAGGGCGGGGCTACGCCAATGCGCTTGTCTCAACCGTCGCAAATGGAATCTTCGCGCAAAACAAAACGCCATTTCTGGGCGTCCGTCAGGACAATGCCAATGCCATTCGCGTCTATGAAAAGGCCGGCTTCAGAATAAGGCGGGCGCTTTATGTGGTCGTGCTGAAGCGCCCGCTGTAGGCCGCGCCGCTGAAACTTATTGGCAGCCCGCACGTCTCCGTACTCAACCCAAGCGAAGCTCTGATATTCTTCCACTTCCCTTGATTACCCCTGGAGGAGGACATGTACGCATGTTGAACCGATGTCGCCGGCCGCTGTCGGCGTTGTTGTTAGTCATTGCCATCCCTACCTTTGCCGCTTACGCCGCAGACAAAGCCAAACCCAAACCCGCGGCCGAAAATACGGCCCCTTCCTACGAACAACCCCAGCCCGCTACTGAAAATCTTGATCTCAACATGTATCAGCGCATCCGCGAAGAAGGCCTGCTGCATTCCCACATAATGGAATATGCATCGGCGCTAACAGACGACATTGGCCCACGCCTGACTGGATCGCCCAACATGGCCAAGGCCAATGCCTGGACACGCGATCAGCTCACCGCAATGGGCTGCGTCAATGCGCACCTTGAAGACTGGGGCGAGTTCGGAATGGGCTGGCAGCAGCTCAATACCTGGGTACGCATGACCTCACCTGACACTGCTGTTTTCATTGCGCAGGCCACGCCATGGTCACCATCGACCAATGGAACCGTCAGCGGCGAGGCCGTTTCCGTCAACATCGAAAACGAGAAGGACTTCGACAAATACAGGGGCAAGCTCGCGGGAAAAATTGTGCTGCTCGGCGAGATGCGCGAAGTCCCGCCTGTCGATAAAGCTCTCTTTGAACGCTATTCAGACAAGGAACTTGAAGATCTCGCAGAGTTTCCGGTCACCAACCGTGCCGAGGCCGATTTTCAGGCGCGCCTGCAACGATACCTGCAGCGCTATCAGCTGGTCGATAAGATCGCGCAGTTCCTCACTGACGAAAAGGCTTTGGCGGTCATCCGGCCCAGTCGTGACGGCAAAACCGGTGGCGGCTCCGGCGGTACCATCTTTGACGACAACGGCGCAGCGCTGGGGCGCCAGCCCTATCTCGCCGACCACAAGGTAAAAGTCCCTGTGGTCGTCATGGCGATTGAGAGCTACGGTCGTGTCTACCGCCTGCTTGAGGCGCACGTTCCCGTCACGCTGGAAATGGATGTCGAAACCAAGTTCACCGGCGATCACGAACACGGCTTCGACACGGTAGCCGAAATACCCGGCACCGATCCCAAGCTGAAAGATGAACTTGTCATGGTCGGCGGCCATCTAGACAGCTGGATCGCCGGCACTGGCGCAACCGACAATGGCGCGGGATCGATCGTTGCCATGGAAGTGATGCGCATTCTCAAGGCGCTCAATGTGCAACCGCGTCGCACGATTCGCATTGCTTTATGGAGCGGCGAAGAAGAAGGACTCTTCGGCTCGCGCGGATACGTCAAGCAGCATTTCGGCTATGCTGCGCCGCTCAATACGCCCGATCAGGCCGCACTTCCCGAGTTCCTGCGCAAGACTGGGCCACTTGAAACCAAGCCGGAGCAGAAACTGGTCTCTGCGTATTTCAATGTGGACAATGGTTCTGGTAAAATCCGCGGGGTCTATCTGCAGGAGAACGCAGCCGTGGCGCCCATCTTTGCGCAGTGGATTGCTCCGCTCAAAGACCTCGGCGTGACCACACTCTCGATGCGGAACACCGGCGGCACCGACCATTTGTCGTTTGACGCCGTCGGCATTCCCGGCTTCCAGTTCATTCAGGACAGCCTCGACTACGAAAGCCGCACTCACCACTCCAATCAGGATGTCTACGAGCGCCTGCAACCGGGCGACCTGAAGCAGATTGCCACAGTCGAGGCCATCTTCGTCTATGATGCGGCTATGCGCGACCAGATGCTGCCCCGCAAGCCGCTGCCGCATCCGGAGCTACGCGATCAGCAGAATGCGCCGCTGCCTAACCTCTTCCCAGGCGCTGTTCCGCCGACGGAAGAAAAGAAGTAACCGCATAAAGGCGGAAGCTCTGACTTCCGCCTTATTTTCAGCTCTTCGCACCACAAAATTCATCCAGCCTCGATATCCCTAGTTATACTGGCGGCGATGAGCCGTAGTATAAAACTAAGCTTCTATCTGACCGCGCTGCTCTGCATGCTTGCAGCGCCCCACCTTCGCGCGCAGGAGCATCCGGTGAAAGTCGAGGAGCAGAAATCATTCAATGTCGTTGGCCTCGCTGTCCGCACCAACAATCAAACTGAGGCAACTGGTCAGGGCGAAATTCCCAAACTCTGGCAGCGATTTGTGCAGCAGAATGTTGCGGCTAGCATTCCCAACCGCGACGGGCAGAGTCTGATCGTCGTTTACACCGATTACGACAGCGATCAGACGGGCGAATACACCTACCTCATCGGCGCGCGCGTTACATCGACCGGGGACATTCCCGCCGGACTCACACTTAAAGAAGTTCCTGCCGGCTCTTATGCTGTGCTCAAAAGCGAAAATGGTCCTGTCCAGGAAATCCTGCCGAAAATCTGGCGGCAGATATGGTCGATGCCGCCTAAAGACCTCGGCGGCCAGCGCGCCTTTAAGGCTGATTACGAAGTTTACCCACCGGACTTCGACCCGCAGAACGTCCAAGTTGGGCTGCACATTGGATTGAAGTGACCAAGCTTATCGCACCGAGCCCCTACATCCGCCATTCGCGCCTACCTGCTAGCATGGAATAAGACCATAAATAAAGGCTTTGGCAGCAATCTCACCGTATGAACGCATCCGACAAAATCATCCGCGTCCAGCTCCCTGACGGCTCAGAAAAGCACCTTCCCGCAGGCACAACGCCACTCGATATAGCCAACGGCATTTCGCCGCGGCTCGCCTCAGCAGCTGTGGTTGCCCGCATCAAGCCTCTGAACGGGAACGTTGCCACAGTCGACACCGAAAACAGTGCTGAAGCCGCGATGTATGGCGCGGAAAACACGCAAGCCGAGCGACTCGTTGATCTGAGCACGCCTCTCGATGAAGATGTATCGCTGCAATTGCTGACTGAAAAAGATCCAGACACACTCAAGGTCGTGCGCCACTCTGGTGCGCATGTGCTTGCTACCGCGGTGCTTGAGCTCTTCCCCGAGACCAAGCTCGGTCACGGCCCTGCCACCGATTCAGGCTTTTTCTATGATTTCTACCGCCCCACGCCCTTTACTCCGGAAGACCTGAAGCTCATCGAAGGCCGAATGGCTGAGGTCGTCGCGCGCGATGAGAAATTCGTTCGCGAATGGGAGCCTCGCGAAGAAGGGCTGGAAAAATTCAAAGCCGGCAATGACTTCATGAAGGTGCATTTCGTGGAGAAGTTTACGAAGCCAGGCGACGAGATCTCACTCTACCGCAATGGAAGGTTCGTGGATTTTTGTCGCGGGCCGCATGTTCCATCTACCGGTCGCGTGAAGGCATTCAAAGTGATGAGCCTTTCCGGAGCCTACTGGCTCGGCGACGAGAAGAACCCGCAACTGCAGCGCATCTATGGCACGGCATTCTTTTCAAAGAAGGACCTGGACGAGTACCTCGAGCGAATTGAAGACGCAAAACGCCGCGATCATCGCCGCTTGGGAAAAGATCTGGAACTTTTCACCGTCAGTGAAGAAGTAGGGGCTGGTCTGCCCCTCTGGTTGCCCAAAGGCGCCACTATCCGCCGGCTGCTTGAGGAATACATCCTTGGCCTCGAGCGTGAGATGGGCTACGAGCACGTCTACACACCCAGTCTGGCCAAGGTTGATCTGTACGTCCGCTCCGGCCACTGGGCTCACTATCACGAGGACATGTTTCCTCCCATGGACCTCGAGACCGAGCAGATGGTGCTGCGGCCGATGAACTGCCCGCACCATATCCTCATCTACGAGTCGAAGCTGCGCAGTTATCGCGATCTGCCGGTGCGGCTCGCCGAGTTGGGCACCATGTATCGCTACGAGCGATCGGGCGCCTTGAGCGGACTCAGCCGAGTCCGCTGCATGACGCTCAACGACGCGCACATCTTCTGCTCGCCCGATCAGATCAAGGAAGAATTTTCCAATGTGATGAAGCTCGTAGAGCGTGCTTATCGCGATCTCGGCATCACGAAGTACAGCTATCGCCTATCGCTGCGCGATCCAGCAAACAAAGAGAAGTACGTCGATAACGACGAAATGTGGACGCTGGGAGAGCACGTGCTGCGCGAGGCCCTCGATTCGCTCGGCCTGCCGTACCGCGAGAGCAAGGGAGATGCGGCATTCTATGGCCCGAAGCTCGATATCCAGCTGGCCGATGTCATGGGCCATGAGGAAACCTATTCAACGGTCCAAGTGGATTTCCATCTACCCAATCAGTTTGAGCTGAAGTATACAGGCGCAGATGGCAATCCACATCGCCCAGTGATGATTCATCGCGCCATCGTCAGCACCATGGAGCGCATGGTTTCCTATTTAATCGAGATGTATGCCGGAGCCTTCCCGCTCTGGCTCGCGCCCGTGCAGATCGGATTTGTTCCCATCAGTGAGCGCCATCTTGAATACGCGAAAAAAGTACAGCAACAGTTACAAAATGCCGGCCTGCGTGTCGAGCTCGACAGCCGCAACGAGAAAATGAACGCAAAAATCCGGGATTTCACCCTGCAAAAGATCCCCTACGTTCTAGTCATGGGAGACAAAGAAGCTGAAGCCAACGCAGTGAGCGTGCGCACTCGTGGCAAAGGTGATCAGGGTTCTCAGCCGCTCTCAGCGTTCGCCGCAAAAATCCGGAAGCTGATTGAAGACAAATCGACGGAGTTGTAAAACCTATTAAGCCGTCTTTCTGACGAAAATTAGCGGTTTTGGCTCAAGCACACTCTGAAATTTGGCTGGGTTCAGAATATAGCGTCATAGTTTGATCAGCGTACGGCACAAACGGGTGCGCTCCATCCTATCGCCGCTCTTGTGGTAGGCGGGAAAGCAAGAACCCGAACACTGCGACTCCGAAAGGAGATAGCCCATGCGTTATCCCTACACTGCCATCCCCAACAGCGCGATCCCGCAAGCCGCCAATCCGCTTTACCAGCACCTGCTCGACACTTACGTAAGCGAGACCAACAAAGTCGTCTCCACCTGGCGCATCTTTTCCGACACCGACCTCGACTACAAACCGCACCGCAAATCCACTGATGTCCGCGACATCCTTAAGCATCAGCTGCTCTCCGAGCGCAGGTTCTTCGGCGAATTTCTCGGTACTCCGGAGCCACCACCTAAAGAAGTGCTTCCCGATGCTCTAACCATCGAAACCGCGTCAACACGTCTGGTCGAACTCGTCCTGAACCGCCTCTCCTTCTTCGCCCAGCAGGACACCGCCTGGTGGATGGAAACCGTCCCCTTCTTCGATGTTCAACGGCAGCGTATCTGGGTCTTCTGGCGGCGCATTTTGCACACTGCCCACCACCGCACTCAGCTCACTGTCTATCTGCGCCTGCTCGGTAAGGAAATCCCCTCAACTTACGGTCCGACCGCGGACAATACATGGCAAGGTGCCGACCCCACCAATTCAGTTGAAGCAGCGGGCCGACAGTAAGAGATTTTAGTATGCCTGCCAAGAGCAAAATTTATATGGTTCCTATTGCGGTCTTTCCGGCAAGGAGATATTCTGCGTGTCGATCACAAAAATGCATAAATCACTGACACGGGCCCAACTGAAGCCGTATGTAAAAGCGGCTCTGCTTTAATGCAAAACAAAGACACTGTGGCAAGAGAGAGGAATGCAGGCACGAATTTAATGGACAGGCGCTGCTTTGTTCAGAGGGCGGCCCTGTTGGTGGCTGGTTCGGCTTTTGGTTTATCCCAAACGGGTTGCGGCACCGAATTGCCTATACCCTGTCTGGGTCCGGCAGCGGCGCCGGTACGAGTCCCGGGCATGACTTACATCCGGGCATCCGAGATCGGGTGCGCTCTCGATTGCAACCTGGAAAACGGACACAACAAGTATACGGGCGGCTCTGCCACGGATGATGGACCGCGTATCAATGCGGCCATGGCAGGCGCGACAGCCAGCAATCCGATCACATTGATCATTGATGGAAGCGCCCTGATTTCTGGTTTGTTCCTTCCGGCTGGCGGGCATTGGAGCATTGCCGGGCTGGGCTGCGGCACAGGATTCTATATAAAGAAGGGCACCAACAACGACGGCATCCACAATGGACCTCCTGATGCGGCAGTCCTGTCCAATCCAGGACCGCCAGCTCCAGCGCGAGGAAAAAACGTCTCACTCAGCAACTTCACAGTGAATGGCAATCAGGGAGACGGCCATAACGGAGATTCGACAAGTGGAATGACACAGGGCACCGACAAAGCCTGGTATTTCGGTATCAACTTGATGAACCTGGACAACATCAGTATTGAAAGAGTGGTTGTGGTGAGTACCCCTGCATACCATATAAGGCTCTCGAATGTTGGAAATGTAATGGTGTCTGGATGCGTGATGAGGAGCTTTGGCCTGAGCAATGATGGACTCCATTTCGACGGGCCTGCCAACGATATTACGATTTCAAACTGTGATTTCACGACGAGCGACGATTCGATTGCGCTGAACTGTCCAGAGGGGTACTCGGGCAACATCTCGCGAGTTACTGTTAGCGGCTGCACATTTAATAGCTGGTCACTGATGCGGCTTTATACAACAAACGGAGGGCCTAATAGATTCACTATAGATCATGTGAGTGTGAGCAATTGCAGCGGCACGCTTTCGGAAGCCGCATTCCTGATTGGAATGGCCAATGGCAGTTACCCTAACTCTGTCGACTTTTTAACCATCTCAGATTGCAATTTAACAGCTCCCACAATCCTTGGTATCGCGGAAAACTTTGGAACTATCTCTCTTAGGAACGTTACCCTGGTACCATCCGCCCGATCAGGCGTTGACTGGAAATCGCCTCAGGCAAACCACATTTGTGGTTTTTTGCGGCCATCCCCCCTTTATGGCAACGTAACTTTCCTTGGATCGAGCCTGTCCTTTGATAGTTGTCGGATCTATCGGAGTACAGACATACAGGCCGCCGCCGTTATCCTAGAGAATAACTCAACTATTGACAATCTGGCCTTTAATGGATTCTCACTGCAGGATGCCGGATCCTATTCGCCAGTACCTGAACTGCTTAACATTGGATGGGGATCTGTTGGACAATTGGTGCTCAACTCGGTTGAAAGTAACACGATGAAGGCGTGTGTCTCTGCAGGTGGCTTCTCGAGCATCGGATCTGTTTGCGGTACAGGTGTGTTAGCAACAAACTGGGAATTTCCTGATGCCGTGATGGCCAATGAAGTTCCGTACATCTCGGCGAATTCGGGCTTGCCTTCGATAAAGGTTAACGGCGTGGTAGAGTCCTATGACCCCTAATTAGGTTTGGATCAATGCACGCAGTTGTCGTTTAGCACTTTTGGTCTTTTCAGGTTAGTGGAACGATCGAATGGGCCTGTCCTTGGATCGTATGAGTGTATCGCTGGTCATCAAGCCACGAGCCTTGTATCACTGATCTAGCAGCGTTTAGTACGTCTTGAACAGTAATATCCCACATACAGGCGCTCTCTTGTGCCGCAATACATTTCTCAGGAATATGTCTCCGATAGCTGTTAATGCATGGACTGCAAGGCTGAGACGTCCAATAAACGAAGGCAGCATGCGGCCCTATTGGAGCCCAACATGCCGGAGTGTTCGGACCAAATAAACCTACGGTTGGGGTACCTATGGCTGCCGCAAAATGCATTATGCCCGTGTCGCCACTGATCAGAAGATCGCAGTGTCGCAAAAGAGCTCCTGTACGGTCGAGCCCACCAAGGTCGGCAGCGTCCACTGTGTTTCCGGGGAAGCACCTACGGAACTCGTCGAAGAGTGCCCTCTCGCCCTTAGCTCCGGTCAAGACAACTGTGATTCCCGGCTGGAGTTTGTCTATCGCTACTGCCAAGTCTGCGAAGCGCTCTGCAGGCCAACGACGATACTGAGCGCTGGGTCCGACCCCGAGATGCATTGCGACCACCGGCCCTCTTTTGTCGATACCGACATTGGCATTCCACCATTCATGAAACCACACCTCGGCCTCAGTGGAAATGGGGAGAGGAATGGTCATCAATGATGTTGGAAGATCGGAATCCAGCACTCGACCGAGTCGCACAAAAGCATTCCACATCAGTTCACCTTCCTGAAGTTGGACGGAGTGAGTGAACATCTGACCACGCGCATTGGGTTTCGACGGCAGGAAGCCGAGACGAACAGGGATTGACGTTGCCCTGGTAAACGCTGCTGTGAGCAAAGAGTGTTGCTCGAAATCAAGGATTGCGTCATATCGGCGGCTTCGGATCTCCTTGAGAATCGACAATGCTTTGGGCATGCCGTCTGCGTCCGGCGAATACATCAGCACGTTGCCGGAACGCCCTATAGTCATCATTTCCACTGTGCGTTTCTCAACAAGAAAGTCAAAGATCATGGATGGATGGCGTTCCTGAAGACGCTCTACCAGGGACCGTGCCAGAACAGCTTCTCCCATGCCACCAAACTTAAGGACCAGGATTCTTCGCGGCCGCGCGCGAAGCGGCCGACCATTCACCATAGGAAGCAGCGGAGCAGAGAGCGCGAGCAACCTTTCAATTATTTGGTGAACGACACGGTACCGATACTCAGATCTATACATGAGGCAAGCCTATCGAAATTGAATATAAATCAAATCCGATCGGCACCAGCGTATCGCGCTCGCGATCTCAAGACAAAGCGGCATGGAGCAATGGTCCCGACGAAGACCAAGAGTAAAGTGCAGAGGCACCTTCGAGCCTATGCGTTGTCGTGACGTTAATACGCCTGCCATACATTCACTCTTTAGCCATTAGGCGTGGCAAAGCCACTTGAACGCAAACCCATGATATGCGCATATAGATTTATATGGAGATCGGCAATGTTTGTCCATTCAAATGCTTCGGCGTACTTATATGTTCGTAATGAATATTGAAGCCATTTTGCTCGGTCCCGTGTTAATTCTTCAATTGCTTGAAGGGCAGCGTTTGGGGTCTGGCCAATCAGAGTGGCGTTCAGTATCTCCTGTGTAGTTTGGGGACCTTTAGTTGTGATGCAAACCGCTCCTGCCGCAAGAGCCGCCTTTAAAGAGCCGCGCCGCTCGGATGCCCCATCGGGATATGGCAAATAAGCAAAAGCGGTCTTTCCAAGGAGGACTGCTACCTCATCTTCAGTAAGATCAATAGACCAATCTATTGGAAGATCCTTGGTAGATTGAAGCAAATTGCCGGCATAAGCAACAAGCTCTCTAACGGCATGCACAATCCTACCTATGACCCGAATTCTATACGGAAGACGTTGAGCTTTTACAACCGCAGCTAATTTAATAACGTCTTCTATTCCTTTCTTCGGGACAATAAGCCCAAAATAAACAATTTCCTGGAAATGTCTCTTCTCCAAAGTCGACGTGTCCTTCTGGATATTACTTCCTATAGGAATCACCTGGGATCGACGCACCAAAAAAGGCATCTTTGCAATTGCATTCTGTCGTTCATATTCGGTCGTAAATATAACCTGCGATCGTAGGCAAAACGGTATACTGGCAACCCTTCGCAGTAAATGGACATGACTAAATTCGTGAAGCGTTACAACAACATCCCTTATTAAGGAAATAGCGGGTGGCCCTAGGTGTTTTGCATATCCAAGACCCGGATACTGAATATGAACAATATCGAAAGCTCCCGATCTTAACCGTCGGAGGACATCAGCAACGTGAAACAGCTTCCAATCCTGATCTGTAAGCACCTCCACTGATAGGCCCTTTTCGATGAGAGCGTTCATCAGTTTATGCGTGTAATCACCTATACCGCATACAGCGGGGGGAAACGATCCACAAACAAGTACAAGCCTCATATCGCGGCTTCTCTGGATATAGTCTTCTGTCTCCGAATATCCTCTTGCCTAACATAAACTGTGCACGCAATGGCTACACCAGTAACAAGCCAGAAGTGACCAAATACATATCCGAAACCGGTCAGTGCATTCGCGACCATCATTACTATAAAACTGACGACCCACATCCCTTTATTTAACATAGGGTCTGCCCGCAGTTTTACATAGTGATAGCCTCGTTTCATCATCACCCCGACAAAGTAGATAAATGCTAATGTGCCTAAAATACCTACGTTCGCCAATAACTTAAACACCAGATCATGCGAGGTGACACTACCCCATCCCACGCCCAGTATAGGATAGTCGCTAAAATAATTCGCAGCATAAGTAATCGTCTTAAGTCTCTCTAGGCCGGAATAACTGGCAGCTTTCGACAAAAGCATCGTTGTAAGTAAGCCGCGAAACGCACCACTGATCAGATATAAAACACCTGTAGCCATGCCCAAACCGGTGATCCACACCACAATGTAAGCCGTGGTTTTCCTACGGTGCACAACTGACGCCTTTGTCATTACCTGCCATCCTAATACTGCACAGATAACGATTCCTAACGGAGCAACCGGAGAAAAGGTAAGAATCAACGCCAGCAGCAAAATGCTTGCCATCATTCTATCTTTTGATCTCGAAAATACACATCCAATATTCATAATAGCTGGAAGTGTCAATGGGAGAATCGATAGCAAAACCTGGACTAAAATCGACGGTTCAACTGCGACGGAGGAAACTCTGTGCAGATTTATGCTATCAAGCGTGGTGTCAGGCCCTGACACTGAAGCGCTTAAATTATTATTAAATAATGCCGTCGGATATGGTAAGTTTAGCACATTGCTCGCGAGCTGATAAATTCCCCATAAGGCAACAAATACTCCAGTACCGAGATAGAGTTTTGATATTCTCCTTATTCCATTTACTTCCAGGCACTTATGCGCAATCAACAGAGCAAGTGAGCTACCAAATAGTATGTATAAAAGGGCGGTGAAATTCTGTGAGGTGAGATATAAAGGAGTTGTCGTATCGTCAAGAAGCAATGGCGCCATCAAGGCAAGAGAGCCGTTTATATAGAGCGGCATCACGAGAGATAAGCAGCAGATCAACGCAAATATGCCCAGGCCTCTCGCAGACGACAAAATCCCTCTGTTCGCGTCGAAACGCAAATTCCACACCATTGAGAGGCACTTACGTAATAGCCAAAGCAATCCAAAAAACATCCAAATCTGGATCCCGGACGCATTGTCGCCAGAGCCCACATTGGCTATCACAGAATCAGAAAAAGGAGCCGAGATCACAAATAATCTAAAGGCCCATTCTTCTGATGCAAGCGCCACAAGGAGACCGAGCGGCACCAACAGGCACCCTAACAGAGTCATAGCTTCTTTACGCCAGACGCACCTGCGCTGGAGCAGGTCGCCTCTAAGATAGCTGCTTGATTACGTAATACGGCACAATAACCCAGATATTTTAATAACATCGTATATCTATCGTTTCCGGCAATATGCAATGTAATGCGAAACAACATATGTAGCAGCGTGAGCTTACGATCGGCAGGATTATAGTTCCTCGAATCGTATTTGTGACTCGAATCTTTTGCCCCAATAAGGCCTTTCCGCCGAGCTAGCTTGTAGAATGCCCCTTTCGCATCAAAAGGCCGCTCTAAACGCACACCGGAATTCAACAGAGACGCATAGACCCTTCTAGCAAGAAGGGAGACGGGCGTACCATCTGTAAACTTGCCGAATGAGTAATCGTATTCCTTTATATCCTGAGTATTGTGTTGGACGCATTTCTTATATTCACTGAAGAGGTCCTTCAGGTCTGGCCGCTCGGCAAAAGTCAGTTTCGTTCTAGACTTTGATGATATGTTATCTCCATCTGATAATTCTACTCCGCTGTAATGAAAGAAAATTAATGGTATGTCTTTATTTACTAACCACCCTGTGGTATCTGATGCAAGCCGGCGTTCGAACAGGTTCCAGTAAGCTACATTGCATCCAGCATGTTTTAGAGTAAGGACCTTGTCAAAAAATACCGGGGCCAGATTTACCCATTTTTGATCTACAAAGAGTCCTGTCCGCGCTTCCGAGTAACCGAGCGATAAACACCTTTCTTCCCACCAATCCAAAAATGCGATAGTTTCAGGCTTGGCTGATACAGCCACAAAGCCAAGATTATAAACTCCAAGGGAAAGAAAGGCCTGTTCTAGGCTTCTATCGTGATCAGGGGTAGGAGAAACGCAATGAGGAGTAAAGATTATATTGTAGTCTTCTAGTAGCTCATAAATAAACCCGACCTCATGATAGACATAAATGTCGGGATCGAAATATAAGACTTTTTCTGCGCCGAGTGCCAGAAGGTACTTCAAGAATGACGGCTTTACATTGGTATTTAGTTCAAGTAAATCATATTTAAATGAAATCTGCTCAATATCAGGCAGATTCAACTGCGATAATGTAATCAAATGTAGATTGTCTTGTGTTATAGATAAGTCAGTCGGCATCGTGTCAACCAATAGCACAAAAAATGGACAATCCGGATGATGCGCGACAAAAGATTCGTATAGTGTACGCGCGTATGGAAGATAATTTAATGAAATAATTGTACAAGCAACTCGCTTCATCGAGTCGTCACCCACTCCCTACGGCTAACATCATATTGCTTTCTTATCACAAAAGGATTCCCAGTAACTATACTAAATGGAGGAATATCACCTCGGATTGTCGTATTAGCACCAACAACGGAGCCCTCGCCAATGGATGATCCCGGAGTGACAACCACGCCATCGGCCAGCCACACATTGCGGCCAATTGTAACAACTCTGTTGTGATCTAAAGGACGCCGACTAGGTGGATCATAGGGTGAACTATAAGGATCGCTGTATTGACCATGATTATGGTCGATAACCGTTACGTTGCTGCCAAATAAGCAGTCGTCCCCGATCACAACATAGTTCGTTGCGGCAATATGAACACCTCGGCTCATATGCACACGATCTCCAATAACAATTCGAGGAGTGAAACTCTGTTGATTATAATGGGTGACGGCTTCAAGCCATAGGCCTGCACCTGCATGAAAATCTCTACCGATTTGCATACAGCACAGCCCTTTAATAATGGACTTTTGTCCAACACGAAAACCTCTGGTTCGAAGTTTGCGGCCTAGGATCCAACCCCTCAATGACATCACGGCGCGCACCCAGACTTCCTGGGCTAGTAAATACCATCCATTCACACTTACGAATTCCCAAATTTTGTTCATCCGGCAAATTCGACTCCCCTAGATTCGCAATAAAGGGCTACCTAGCATTTTATCTATCTTGTTCACGGCCAGCACCATCCAAAACCAAAGCCTTCCCATCGTTCGAGGCATTCTGATAATTGGAAAATCGAAGAGCCAGTAACGGATATTTTGTCCAAATACTGGTCCTAGAACTTGGTGTGGGTTTTCCTGGGCGAAATTGCTGGAGCCCAGCTTGTGACTTAAAAGGAAAGAAGGAAAAAATCGTTGTAGCACACCATGAATGATTACCCGCTTGACGCGTTCTGAAGTCAGCCACGTTTCAGTAACTTTCTGGAAGCCCGGACCAAACACTTTGAAGAGGGCGTACCCGCCGGTATTATTAGCCAAAGTTGCGACTAAGCGATCATGAATCACAAGACTGCGTTGATGATGCTCCAATGCGGTATAAACCCACCCTAACTGAACGAGATTAGTTCCGACTAAATCGGTGAATTTGCGTGAAGAGTGTGCTCTGACACGATCTCTATTTATGATATTTCCACTAATGAAAGTGAAATACACATGTATATAACAAGCCAAATCCTCTGCATGGTCGAAAACAGTGACCCCTTTGTGCGCGGGCGGGATCTTAGGTGTATAGGGCCCCTTGAAGCCTTCAGCCTTCACAAAAACAAGATCATACTCTTCACCGGATTGAAGATGACTGAGCACTCTCTCTAACCCTGTAGGCTCGATAACATCATCATCCCCAAAGATCCAAACATATTTACCATTTGCTTTCTCGAAGCATTGCAAAAAATTGGCGTCTGGACCGATGTTGCTTTCGTTGCGAATATACCGGCAAGACATTCCCTGGGCGATAAAAGATTTGACAACAGCCGGAGTATCATCCGATGAGGAATTGTCAGAAATCATCAGTTCGACGAGAGGCTTATTTATCAATTGCGGCGCCAAAACTTTTAACAATTGTGCCAAATACATGCTTCGGTTATAAGTGGGAATGGCGATTGTTAGCAGCGGCTGCTCACTGTGCATGCCATAATCTCCGATATTTAAAGAAGGTATATGTGCCCAGAGGCAGCCCCATCAGTAGTCCGACCATCAGCGTCCCGGTGACCATGCCGAACGCTCCGTAAGCTCTTCCCAAGAAGTACGTTGAGCACCCAACAAGAACTGCTCCCAGAACTGAATTTAGAAGAAATTTTTCCTGTTTGTGCGCTCTCAGATAAAGAGCCTGCGCGAAGACTATGTTATTGAGCATTGTACCGATAAGGAGAATTCCCAAAGAACTCGGACTTAATATCCTGTTCGCGATTCGGAGATGGGCCCAATTTAGATATATTGCGATGCCCCACGCTAGCGCAGAACCCACCGCGCAAACTGTAAAAGACTGCGTCAGCGTTCGAAAAAAGACATGGTCAAGCTGAGCATACTCCTTTCGGGCAATCATCGAACCGAATGGCGCTGCTTTGGTGTTCATCCAAGAAATGGAAATAGACTGAATAGCGCTCGCTAAACTTAGGGACATGCCCATCTGCCCCGCTGCGACAGCACCCTGATAGGCAAACAACACGGGATTATAAAGCTGAAAAATAAAGTAGCCACACAACCAGCTAACTGCAATACGCCACTGAAAGGACCAGACCTCGGATCCCCAGTGAATGCGGTGAAGCCCAACACGGTATCTCAGAAGGCCGAGAAGCAGCCTGCGCCGTCGAAACAGCCAGGTGCCAGAAACACAAATATTGCCGAGAATCATCATGGCGGGAGTAAAAAGACCGCGATGAGAGATCAGAGCTATCCAGGCCAACGCATTGCCAATCGCGACCTGGCCAAAACGAACGCGGGCAATATTCGCTACATAACCACATCCCTCCATAAATGAGAGTACTGGGTCAAGCTGAAAGGTAATTGCGGCCGCTATTGCGGTAGCGTACCAAGGAAGGCGCCAATGCACTGGGGTAGCCGTCTGGCTGTGAGTCAAGAAAAAATGGCTTCCTGCGAGAATCAGAAAGATGGCTAACAGAATTGCTGCGCTCGAATACCAGCGGACTGCCTTCTGAAGAATAGAAGCCAGCCGAGCATGAGCTATCTTATCTCCGCTAATCTCGCCGGCGGAAGAAATGGTCAAATGGGCGCGTTCGTGACTGGCTAACTGCAGGATGACGAACGAAAAGCCCAACTCAAAAACAATCTGTAGCGCAACCAGGCTTCCAAAAGTATAGTAGTACCCCTGCTCTGCTGGGGTTAGAAAATGAGCAATAAGAATTAGCGTAGCTAACCCGGCGAAGCTTGCCCAGACACGCGCCAGAACCGTGAAAGCAATCGGCCTATCAACTCCCAGCTTGGTGCGCAGCAAATGGAACACGCGTCTGCGCTGCGATTCAAACCAGCCTGGGTCCGCTATTTCATTTGAAATTTGCGGCATCAAAAATGCCTCGATATGTCAGGCGGCGAAGAGAAATTCAGTGGATCTTCTCCTAATTTTTGGGCGTCGATTGTATTTAGATTGTATTGATTCCTGGAAATGGATTCTAGATTGCAGCCGGAACATCAACTTCAATTTTTAGACACTCGTCGCGTCGAATACCATTGCGCGATAAGAACACATCAATGCTGCTTCAGCCGCTCCCGCGGTATGGCACAGCAGATGAGATCCCAACCTTCGGATCCTCCAGGACGTAGAAAGAACGCATAGTCGCTGCAAAGCTGCTGGAGAGCCAACGGAACCCGCCAGAGGTGGTCTTGTTTATGGTAGGCGCTAACTGCCAGCACCGGACGGCTGCGTGCAATCACCTCGCGGGCTCCCTCCAGTGCATCCAGCTCAGCCCCTTCGATGTCAAATTTGATCAATGTGGGTGTGGAATTCCGAAGGGCTTCATCCAACGTGACACACTCCACTGCAATCGAGCCACTTCCAGATTTTGACTGGTCCGTGCCGTCGGAGTTGAAATAAACGGTCTCGCTCCTGGCGCCGAGTGCTTGAGGATGCGCAACGATTTTGCGCCGAATTGACTCCGGAAACTGTTCGAGCCGTCGCTGTAACTTTTCCGAATTCAGCGGGTCTGGCTCGAACGCGACAATCGAACCAAAAGATTCACCATTTTGACGAATGAACTGTGCCACCGTGTCTCCATCGAACGCACCACAGTCTATGAAAACTTCATCAGCTCTAAGATCAAGCAGGTCCCGAGGGAAGTAGTGGTCTGCATCGTCCGGCAGACTTAGTCCGTCGTAATTCAAGAGCACACGAAACGCCACTTGCGCCACGTACTCACGTCGCGAGGTATCTTCACAGAAGAGGTGAAATCCCGCCTTGACGTCATCTGCAGACTGTAGCGCCTTATGAGGAAGATCCAAGGGGAAATAGGGAAGAAAAGTCTCGGGGTATTTCCAGAATAATAGTGGGGCAGGCGCTACGTACCGGCAACCGATGTTCAACAATTGCTGAATTCGTTGAGACATTCGGTCCTTTGCCTGCGCGCTCCAGATCGTCACCAGAAACAAAGCGTCTCGGCCAAAACGTGCTGCTGCCATGGACGGGGAGTACACCGGTATTCCCTCAATAGAGGTGCCCGCCAGCGCAGGATTGTTGTCCGCAAAGGCCAATGGGGCCAATCCGATGCTGGCCATCTTGCTCTGTACGAGTTTGCCGAAGCCGCCGGCGCCGAAAAGGACAAATCGGCCGCCGGACTCTTGAGCCACGCGGTCGAATGCCGCACGCTCTCGCTGCATAGCTTCATGGGGCGATTCATTCAAGACGCTGCATAATTCCACTTCAAAAGTATCTATACTCATCGCTTGTGGTTCTGTATTCACGTATCACCTAAGCCGCATTTTCCGCTGAGACTCGTACAATTTGATCTGCTTCCAGGTAAAATCCCTCATCTCATCGCCCTGCCGACATGCGCGATACCAATCCACAGTCCAATTCAGGGCTGATTCGATAGTTAGACGCGGCTGCCACCCTAGATTTGCCTGCGCCTTGCTGGCGTCAAGGCGCAGCATGCCGGCTTCATGAACCCCAGGATCGGCATCCCTGACCCATGTCGCACCTTCGCCCCAGGCTGCAGCCATGTGGTCTGCGATCCGCTCGACCGGCCATGCATCCTCGGCGTTTGGGCCGAAGTTGAAGGCCGAGGCAAACTGCTCCTCGCCACCGAGCAGCCGTTCAGCCAGCAGGATGTACCCGTAGACCGGTTCCAGGACATGTTGCCAAGGGCGGACAGCGTTGGGCCGCCGTATGAGCACGGGTTGGCTTGCTTGGAATCCTCGGACCAGGTCAGGGATAAGCCGGTCCTCTGACCAGTCGCCGCCGCCGATCACATTGCCAGTTCGCGCTGTCGCCAAAGCGACCCGATGCTCTTCCGGGCGGTCGACCGAAAAGAAAGAGCTGCGATAAGCCGCGCTCACAATCTCTGCACAGGCTTTGCTCGACGAGTACGGATCATGGCCACCGAGCGGATCAGTCTCACGATAGGGCCAGATCCATTCCTGATTTTCATAACATTTATCGGTTGTCACGCAGACCACAGCGCGCACTGAATGGACTTTGCGAACGGCCTCCAGAACATGGCCCGTACCCAGCACATTGGTCGCATAGGTTCCAATGGGATCGGCATACGATCGTCGTACCAATGGTTGGGCTGCGAGGTGAAATATCACTTCCGGAGCAAAATCCTGCAGCGATATCTCCAGCCGGGGACGATCCAGAATGTCGCCGCGGATGTCATCAAGGATGCCAGCAATGCGGGCCACCGTGAACAGGTTTGGTTCAGTCGCAGGGTCGAGTGAGTATCCGCGTACCTGCGCTCCCAATTTAGCCAGCCAGAGAGCCAGCCAACCGCCTTTGAACCCGGTATGACCGGTTAGAAAGACCCGCCGGCCGCGCCAAAGATTCACCATTTCTTCCATGGAGCACTCCCGCCAGCCCAAAGCTCTTCAAGACGCTGCTTGTCCCGGACGGTGTCCATTGGCTGCCAGAAGCCACGATGAAAGAATGCCTGCACTTGATTCTTCGCAGTCAGCCTTTGCATCGGTTCGTTCTCGAACATGCTGGAGTTGTCGTGAATTTCGTCCAGGACCGCGGGTGACAATGCGAAGAAACCGCCGTTGATCCATCCTCCTTCACCTTTCGGCTTCTCCTGAAACGCGGAAACCATGGATCCGTCGAGGCCGAGTCCTCCGAAACGGGCTGGTGGCTGCACTGCAGTCAAGGTGACGCTCTTGCCGTGGCTTCTATGGAAATCGATAGTGGCGCCGATATCGAGGTCGCTCAGACCGTCGCCATAGGTCATACAGAATACGTCTTCGCCTGCCAAATACCTGCCAACCTTAGCCAGCCGGCCTCCGGTGCCGGTATTGTCACCCGTGTCGATGAGGGTTACCCGCCAAGGTTCGGCTACGCTCTGGTGTACCTCCATGCGATTTTCCTGCATATCGAACGTTACGTCAGACATATGCAGGAAATAATTCGCGAAATACTCCTTGATCATGTAGCCCTTGTATCCGCAGCAGATGATGAAGTCATTGATCCCATGCTGGGAGTAGATCTTCAGGATGTGCCAGAGGATCGGCCGTCCGCCAATCTCCACCATTGGCTTGGGACGAACTCCGGTCTCTTCGCTGAGCCGGGTGCCGAGCCCTCCTGCAAGAATAACTGCTTTCATTTCAGTTCTTAAGGTCTCCACCAGAAAGGCTGTTTAAATGGCAGAACGCTCTTGTCGCCCCAAGTCCATTCCTTGCTTATACGGCTTCATCTATACAGTACACTACCCTGCATTGCCGGTTCCCGATTGTGTATCCTGAGCTTACGGACCTCTGATGACTGATAAGGCAGCACAACTTCGGCAGCAAATCCTCACCCTCTGTTCCCAATATCTGGAAGAGGCTTTTCCGCCGAGCGAATTCAAGGCCGGCAGTTCCTCAGTACCTGTTTCTGGCAAAGTGATTGATGCCGCCGATCTCAGTTCTGTGGTCGATTCGGCTCTTGACTGCTGGTTCACAACCGGACGATTTGCTGAGGATTTCGAGCGCAAGCTGGCTCGTTTCGTCGGTGTTCGTTGTGCTTCGCTCGTCAACTCCGGCTCATCGGCAAACCTGGTCGCTCTCAGCGCTTTGACTTCGCCGAAGCTGGGAGAGCGCCGCCTGATGCCTGGTGACGAAGTCATCACGGTAGCTGCCGGGTTCCCGACCACCGTCAATCCGATTATCCAAAACCGACTGATTCCGGTATTTGTTGATGTTACGGTTCCCGGTTATGAAATCGACGTAACCCAGTTGGAGGCCGCTCGAAGTGAAAAGACCAAAGCTGTAATGATTGCTCATACGCTGGGCAATGTTTTTGATCTTGATGCGGTCACTGCTTTCGTCAAAAAGCACAACCTATGGTTGATCGAGGATTGCTGTGACGCACTCGGATCCACATGGAAAGGCCGTCATGTTGGGACCTTTGGCGACATTGCCACCGTCAGCTTCTATCCCGCACACCATATCACCATGGGCGAGGGAGGAGCCGTGCTTACGGACAAGCCGAGCCTCCAGGTGCTCATTGAGTCGTTCCGGGACTGGGGACGCGATTGCTGGTGCCACACCGGCAAGGACAATACCTGCGGGAAACGATTCGAGTGGCAGCTCGGCAGCCTGCCTTGCGGATACGACCACAAGTACACCTACACGCATATTGGTTACAACCTGAAGGCTACCGACATGCAGGCTGCGCTCGGCTCATCTCAGATCGAAAAGCTGCCTGGATTCGTCGCGCGTCGGAAAGAGAATTTTCAGTATCTTCGGACTGCACTCCAGCCGCTTGAGGAGCATCTTGTGCTGCCCGAAGCAACTCTTGGTTCGGACCCTTCCTGGTTTGGATTTCCTATCGGAGTTCGTGAAAGCGCGCCCTTTCGTCGCGATGAGCTGATTCGCGCCCTGGAGTCACAGAAGATCGGGACCCGTCTGCTTTTCGGAGGCAATCTGCTGCGTCAGCCAGCTTATGAGGGTTGCAAGTATCGTGTCATCGGAAAGCTGCCGAATTCGGATTTTGTGATGAACAATGTGTTCTGGGTGGGCGTTTACCCAGGTTTGACCAAGTCGATGCTGGATTTTGTGGCAAACAAGATTACTACCTTTATTACAGAATACAGGGCGCAAAGCGGGGAGCTGCAATCCAGCTTTGCACAGACCCGATGACATCAGATCCAGAGAAAACAGGAGAAAACAGCGAATGCAGGATCTCAAGCGGCGGCCACTCTTTATTTACGAGATGGCCAACAATCATATGGGAGATGTGGAGCACGGCATCCGAATCGTCCACGAACTCAAGGCGGCGTCCGAGGGGTTTCCATTCAGCTTCTGCGTGAAACTGCAATATCGCGACATTGATACCTGCATCCATCCGGCCTACAAGGGCCATTACGATCTGAAATACGTCAAACGCTTCTCTGAAACCCGCCTCTCATGGGATCAATACCGGCAGATCAAAGATGCAATCGTCGAAGCAGGTTTTTTGTCAATGTGCACTCCTTGGGACGAAACATCGGTCGGCAAGATCGTCGAACACGGTTTCGACTTCATGAAGATTCCCAGCTGTTACATGACTGATTGGCCGCTTCTTGAGGAGATTGCTAAACATGATCTAGCTATTGTTGCGTCAACGGCAGGCGAGCCCCTCGAAGAGATCGATCGTGTAGTCAGCTTCTTGAGGCATCGCAACAAATCGCTGACTATCATGCACTGCGTCGGAGAGTATCCCGCCCCTGACGACCATCTGCATCTCGGTCAGATCGCATTGCTCCGGAAGCGATATCCCGAGATCCCCATTGGATACTCCACTCACGAGAGGCCAGATAATTTCGAAGCGGTTAGGATTGCGTTGGCTATGGGCGCAGTCATGTTCGAGAAACATACCGGTGTTCCGACAGAGAAGTACGTGCTGAATGCCTACAGTGCGAACCCAACGCAGGTGAGGCAATGGCTCCAATCTGCGGCCGATACACTCTCGATGATCGGCGACCCCCTAACGCGCTACCCGGCGCCTCCAGGTGAGCAGGTTGCTCTGCGCGATCTCGCCCGTGGAGCATTTGTGCGCGAGGCAGTTTCCGCTGGCGAAACCATTCGCTCTACAAACGTTTTCTACGCGATGCCCAACGTCAAAGGACAACTGGTAGCACAAGACTTCTCAAAGTATGCGGAGTTTGTCCCTTGCCAGGAGATTCCGGCGAACGGTCCGATCATGCGTGATCAGGTAAATGCGGTAAACACCCGTGAGGCAGTCTATAAAATTGTCCAGGATGTAAAGGCGCTCCTGCGCAAGAGCAAGGTCCAAGTGCCCGGACAATGCGATCTCGAGATATCTCATCATTACGGTATTGAACGATTTCGGGAGTTCGGCCTTACCGCGATCACCGTTGTCAATCGTAACTACTGCAAGCGTCTCATGGTTGTTCTTCCTGGACAAAAGCATCCGGAGCAGTGGCACAACCAGAAGGATGAGACCTATCACGTTCTCTATGGCGATGTGACGGTAGAACTCGATGGCCATGAGACCACGCGGAAGGCTAATGATATCGTCACAATTCCGCACGGAGTCAAACATTCGTTCTGGACAAAACATGGAGCTGTCATTGAAGAAGTCTCGTCCAGCTATTCTTCTGACGACTCCTTTTACACGGATCCAGCAATCACTGCATCGCGCAATCGCAAAACATTTGTGACTTATTGGCTCGCGTGATGCTGACGGTGATCTGGGATGTTGATGATATCCTGAACGATTTGATGTACCAATGGTTCTTTCATGGATGGCGCATAGAGCATCCAGATTGCGCGCTCTCTTATGATGAACTAACTTGTAACCCACCGCATACCGTTCTTGGCGTGGAGCGAGCCGAATATCTGGCATCAATGGATCGCTTCCGCCAAACAGAACGCGCCTGTAAAATGACACCGAATCCTGAAGTGCTCGCATGGTTTCGCAAGCAGGGATACCGCTGCCGCCACATTGCGCTAACGGCTCGCCCGCTCGAAACAGCTCCTGACGTTGCCTGGTGGGTCATGCACCATTTCGGCGCGTGGATCCGTTGCTTTGGAGTTGTGCCCACCCGAACAGGGACCAATACGCCTGTTTACGACCAATCCAAGGGTGAGTTTATTGCGTGGCTCCGTCGAGGGGACATCTTCATCGATGATTCATCAGAAAATATTTTTCAGGCCGCGTCGCTTGGCCTCAGAACCCTGCAGCCCGCTCAACCTTGGAACAACAGCAATTTGACCATGGATGAAGTGCTACAGCAAATTTCCCAAATGGCAGGTGAACCTTGATCAAACTTTCGGACTATGTTGTCCGTTTTCTGACCGATGCCGGAGTGCGACGCATATTCATGCTGACGGGTGGCGGCTGCATGCATTTGGTCGACTCAGTTGGTTGCCAACCGGGTCTTGAATATGTCTGCTGTCTCCATGAGCAGGCCGTCGCGTTTGCGGCCCAGGCGCATGCCGAGTTCACCAGCGGCCTTTCAGCAGCCCTAGTGACAACCGGGCCTGGTGGTACAAACGCGATCACAGGTCTTGCCGCCGCATGGCTTGATTCCTCGCCATGCATTTTCCTGTCCGGACAGGTCAAACGCGCAGATCTTCTGACCAATCGCAGGGTCCGTTCCATGGGTCCGCAGGAGTTGGACATAGTTTCTGTCGTTTCTCCTTTGACAAAGTATGCCAAGACGCTGATAGACCCACAGGACGTCAGGTACGAGTTGGAACGTGCGGTTCATCTGGCAACTACGGGCCGACGCGGTCCGGTATGGCTCGATATTCCACTCGATGTTCAAGCGCAAATGATCGATGAAACGGCGCTCCGTGGCTTCAAGCCGGAGCCGCTGCAAAGCAGCCTCGACCTGCGCCAGCAGGTTTCCGCGACGACCGATCTCCTCAGACAGGCAAAGCGCCCCGTTCTTTTCATCGGAAACGGGGCACGCGTCGCGCATAACCAAGGCCTGGTAAAGGGGCTTGCAGATCTGCTAAAAATCCCCGTTCTGCTGACTTGGAAATCCATGGATATGTTGCCCGAAGATTATCCATGGTTTGCCGGCCGGCCAGGTTCGGTTGCGTCTCGCGGATCGAACTTCACTCAACAGAATTCGGATTGTATCCTCCTCATAGGCGCGAGGCTCGACATGCCGCAAACTGCGTTTAGTCACAAGAACTTTGCTCGCGCGGCCCGCAAAGTTCTTGTCGATGTCGACCCGCTGGAAATCTCGAAGTTTGAGATGCCCATTGATATACCAGTTTTGGCCGATGCCGCTGATTTTATTCGCGAGCTATTGGACCAACTCCAGGACGTCTGTCTTCCAGACGTAAGCTCCTGGATGGCAAAGACAAAGGAGTGGCATGCTAAATACCCGGTAATCCTTCCTGAGTACTGGACGCAGGCTCCCGACTATGTGAATCTTTACGTACTCGTCGACATTTTGTCCGAGCTCTGCACCGCTGAAGATGTACTGGCTCCTGGCAGCTCAGGTGCATGCAGCGATGTCTTCCTGCAGTGCTTTCGGATAAAAGCGGGCCAGCGGGTCGTCAACTCGCCTTCCCTTGGCGCTATGGGTACAGGACTGCCAGGATCGATTGGAACCTGTTTGGCATCACAGCGGAGACGCACCATCTGCGTCAACGGTGACGGTGGATTCCAGCTTAATATTCAAGATCTCGAGACGATTCGCCGCTTGAATCTGCCAATCAAATATTTCGTTCTTTGCAACGGTACATATGCGTCGATCATGGCTACACAACGCAATTATTTCAAGGGCAGGATGGTGGGCAGCGACCCGTCGAGCCATCTGACTTTACCTGATATTCGCAGGGTCGCTGAGGCCTACGGAATTCCCAGCGATGAAATTAAAAATCACACCGGAATCCGTGAGAAGGTGCAACAGGTGCTGGACCGTCCCGGTCCGGTGGTATGTGCTGTGCACGTCTCGTCAGACCAGGTGACGGCACCGCGTGCCACATCATCCGTGCGGCCGGACGGAACAATCATTAGTCTCCCGATGGAGGACATGGCGCCAAGGCTTCCGCGCGAGGTCTTTCTTTCCGAAATGATCATTCCCCCGCTGGAGGATTGATGAATCGGGCCAAGCGGCTTGCCGCGCAGGATCTCAATCTTGTCCTGGAACACACAGCTCCTCTCTGGGAGGATGCAAGGAACCAGCGGATTTTCCTGACCGGAGGGACGGGTTTTTTTGGGTGCTGGCTGGTCGAGAGCTTCTGCTACATGAACCGTCAACTCGGTTTAGATGCTGAAGCTACTGTGCTCACCCGGAATCCCGAAGGCTTTGCGAAAAAGTGCCCGCATCTTGCGTCTGATCCTGCAGTTCATCTGCTTCCCGGCGACGTGCGCAATTTTGATTTTCCCGATGGGCAATATGCGTATGTCATCCACGCTGCGACCGAAGCCAGCGCGAGACAAGCGGCAGAAGCACCTCTTGAGATGCTTTCAACCATCATCGCCGGCACTGAGCGAACTCTGGAATTCGCAGCCACATGTGGCGCAAAAAAGGTCCTCCTCACGAGTTCCGGCGCGGTGTACGGAAGGCAACCTGCCGACTTAATACAAGTACCGGAAAGTTATACCGGCGCCCCTGAGCCGCTTGATCCCGCGAATGTTTACGCAGAAGGAAAACGAATTTCGGAGCTTCTCTGCAGCATTTATCAGAAGCAGTCGGGGATGGAATGTAAGATCGCCCGCTGCTGGGCCTTTTGCGGTCCCCACCTTCCACTGGACCAACACTTCGCCATAGGCAACTTTATAGGGGACATTCTCGCGGGCAGGCCGATTCAGATTCGTGGAGATGGCACGCCGAGAAGGTCCTACCTGTATGCAGCAGATCTTACGGTGTGGCTTTGGACAATGCTATTCAGAGCACCTGCCTTGGTCCCCTTCAATGTCGGCTCGGCACACGATGTGAGCATTCTCGAATTGGCACAAGTGATCGCTACAACGCTCAACCCGAAGGCCGAAATACATATTGCTCAGCAATCTGTTCCTGGGGCTGCCCCAATACGCTATGTTCCAGCGGTAGATCGTGCGCGAGAAGTTCTTGGATTGCGCGAGATAATCCCACTCAACGAAGCGATTCGACGGACGGCTAAATGGTACAGAGAACAATAACCGGCACAGTCCAAAACCTTTAAGCTACTATTACTTTCCAATGCAGAATGTCGAGAATATCAGGTTCAACACATCATCCGAGGTGGTTTCGCCAGTGAGCGCGTCGAGTTGGCGCAGAGCGGTATACAAGTCCAGCAGCAGCATTTCGTGGGGGATGTTTCCGCTCACGGCATTCCTTGCCTTCCCCAAACTTTCGAGCGCGGACTCGACTGCCTGATGATGGCGGACGTTCGTCAGCATACTGTCTTCGGAGCCGGAACCGGAGACGCGTACTAGATCAAGAATTGCCGAGCGCAACTCGCTGATGCCCTCGCCAGTCAATGCTGATGTCCTTATCGCCCGTATTGAGTCATAATCTCTTGATCGAGAGTCAGCAAGATCAGCTTTGTTATCCGCGATGAGAACGCGGCGTCCAATTGCGGCTTTGATTAAGTCTTCTTCTTCAGGATGCACCGGCGCAGAAGCGTCGAGCACGATCAATACCAGGTCAGCATCAGCCAAAGCTTCCCGCGATTTCTGTATCCCAATGGATTCGGCCTCGTCTGCCGCTTCCCGCAGGCCGGCGGTATCCACAAGCTCGATCGGTATCCCGCCTATTGCAACTTTCTCAGTTACCAGATCGCGCGTAGTGCCCGGCATCGCGGTCACAATGGCGCGCTCGCGCTCCACAAGACGATTGAAGAGCGATGACTTGCCAACGTTTGGGCTTCCGATGATGGCCAGCGCCAGACCTGAATGCACGATCCGTCCCTGCTCAAATGTGCGTGCAAGCTCGGTCAAGGGTGCGGCGATAGCGCCAATGCGAACAATGACCTGGGCATCCGGCGTGATGTCCACATCGTCTTCCGCAAAGTCGATGCCAGCTTCGAGGAGGGCAATCAACTCAACTAAGCCCTGCTTGATTGGCTTGATGCGACGGGAAAGAGATCCGCCCAACTGCTGCGCCGCCACGCGAGCCTGATACAGAGTTTGCGATTCGATTAAATCGCGAACCGCCTCGGCCTGCGTAAGATCGATGCGTCCCGATAGAAATGCGCGTTCTGTAAATTCGCCAGGCTCGGCGAGCCGCGCTCCGCCTGCAAGCAATTGCCGCACAAGCAGATCAAGAATAACCGGGGACCCGTGCGCGGCAATTTCTACAATGTCCTCGCCGGTATAGGAATGAGGGCCAGCAAAATAGGTAACAATGGCTTCGTCGAGCTTTGACTGCGTCTCGGGATCGATGATTTCGGCAAACCGGGCGCGCGCATGCTCGAGATCACCGCGGAGTTTTAACAACGGCTGCGTAATGGCGAGAGCGTCCGCCCCTGAAAGGCGCACAATGCCAATGCCTCCACGACCTGGCGGAGTAGAGATGGCGACGATGGTGTCGTTTTCTGAGACTGCGCGCTCGATAGCGGGATGTGAATCGGACTGCACAGTCTATCTGCGCGAATGCGCCTTCGCCGCATCATGGCCTTTGGGATAGGCCACGACAAACCGGCGCAGTCCCTCGCCGCTTGAAGCGGTCTCGAGATCGGTATAGCTGCGAAAGGCCAGATGGAGCATTCGCCGTTCGCGCGAGCTCATCGGGGCGAAGCTATAGGGCTGGCCGGTACGACGGACCTTGTCCGCAGCTGTTTCCGCCGCAAGCTTCAACTCTCGCGCGCGCAGGGCCTTGAAGTTGTGGGCATCGAATGAGACTTTGTCGTGCTCTTCGGGATCCAGGCGAATGATCTTCGCCGCCACATGCTCCAGCGATCGCAACAGTTCTCCGCCTCTCTGCGTCAGCAGCGATGCGTCTGGACCGGCCAGTTCCACATAAATCTCGCGAGCTTCCAGGCCATCCGGATCGGCCGCGCCGGCTCCGGCAGTGATCCGATATTTCAATCGGAGTTCCCCAAGCGTGGTCAAGGTTTTGAGAAATGCGGCAATTTTCTGAGCCGCAGCAGAGTAGTCATCAATCGGCATCGATTTAGTATCTCATTGGCCATTGTAGTAGTGACTTGCATTTCCCGCAGACGCCACTTATGTATCGACAAAAAATAAAGGCGCCCAATGGTCAGGGCACCTTGGTAACTCCGACTTTTGGACGAATTTCATTTGCGCACAAGCGATGGTTGCTTGCCCGCTTTTTTTGCCGCTCTTTTCATGGCGATCTCGCGCACTTCGCGTCCCATCTTGGTGCGGTTCATCATCATTTGCTGCACAATGCCGAGCACGTTGCTGCCCGCCCAATAGAGAGCCAGGCCGGAACCGATGTTCCAGGTCATAAAACCGAACACCGCCGGCATGGTGAAGGCCATCATGCGCTGCTGCGAAGCATCAACGCCAGGCGAGGGCGTGAGCCACTGAACAAGGAACATGGACACAATGAAGAAGATCGGCAGGACGTGCAGCGGGTCCGGGGCGGAAAGGTCAGGCAGCCAAAGCCAGTGCGCCTGGCGCAACTCGATGACATTTTCCAGCATCCGGTAAAACGCATACAGCAGAGGCCACTGAATCAGCGACGGAATGCAGCCGCCGAACATGTTTACGCCCTCGCGCTTCTGCAGGTCGAAAATTTCCTTGTTCATCTCCTGGCGGCGCGGGTCGGTGGTTTTTAGCTTCGCGTATTTTGCCTTGATCGAGTCCATCTGCGGCTGGATACGCTGCATTTTCAGCGACGACTTCATCATCATGAAGCGCGTCGGCAGCATGGCCAGGTTGAGGATCACGGTAAGAATCAGGATCGCCCAGCCCCACTCGCCGGTGATGTGATCGTGAAGAAACTTCAGAATCAGGAACAGCGGCTTCGAGATAGGCCCCCACATGCCGAAGCTTACCGCCTTTTCCAGGCTCACTCCGCCGCTGGTTGGAACCGCTGCCAACACTTCCAAAGCTTTCGGGCCTGCAAACAGGCGGACACTGTAGGGCTGCGCTGCGCCCATTGCCGCTCCAATCACGGCAGCTTGTTCAGTGTGGTTCGGATCAGGATTTTTATGGTTCTGGGGAATGGCGATGGTGTTGTGCAGACTCACCACATCGAGATCTTTGGACGAATCGGGAAGGAAGATTGCAGCAAAGTACAAGTCGCCTACGCCCGCCCAGTCAAATGGGCCGTGCAGCGTTGCTCCGCCAGACACTTTCTTGTAAGCGATCTGATCTGCTTTACCATTTTGCGCGGTCTCAATTCTTCCCGTGGCATACTGCGGCAGAGTGATCTGATCGCCAATACCGGAAGGCCAGGAAAGCAGGGCCGGAACCGGCGCGCCGTTCTGTGTCACTGTCACTTCTGCGTGAATCACATAGCTTGAGTCAAACTCAAACGACTTATGGACGGTCAGGCCGCCGCTCGAATACTCGAAACTGAGCGTTCCAGGCGCGGTGATGCTGCCGGTAGCCGAAGGCACAAACATCGCCTGCTGCAGGCGATTCGTCAGACCCTGATCGTAGGTGTAGAGCGACAAAGGGTAGCCGAACTTGGCCGCAGCATCGTGATTTACAAGGTCCAGCGGCTTTCCGTCATCATCCTTATATTTCTTCAGTATCCAGGAAGTGACCTGCGCCCCTCGATTCGAGAGAGTAATGCGATAGAGCTCGTTTTCAACGACAGTTGTGGTCTCGGCCGCAGCCTGGGTCGTATTTGCCGAGATGTCAGGCGTAGCTGGAACAGCCGCCGGCTGTGGCGTCGCTGCTGTCGATTGATTGTTATTGGCCGTCGATGTCTGTTGCTGCGTCGCAGGAGCAGGGGTGGATTCTGCCGGTTTCTTCGGTTTCAAAAGCTGCAAACCGAGAAACATCGCAAGAAAGATGACGGTGAACGCGAGAATGGTCTTCGAGTCCTGCCCGCCGCCGCCCTGCTGATTGGGATTTTTTATTTCTGCCAAGAGTGCTTCCTATGATTTCGAATCGTGTGAAGTGTGCGCTTCTTTCATGGTAACTGGCGCGCGCGAACTCTGCATGAATGGTGCTTCGGCGGGACCGGATCAAAACCGCCTTTGCAGCCTGGATGGCAGCGCAATAGTCGCTTAAGCGCCATCCAACTGCCGCGCAGCCATCCGTACTCATGGAATGCAATTGCCGCGTACTCGGAGCATGTCGGCTGAAAGCGGCACGCTCCGCCAGATACTCCCGCTCCAGCATGAACCAGAGGCGACAGCAGCCGTTTGTAGAAAGCATGCAGTGCCTCTATCAGAGTTACGCGAAACCTGTCTTGCTGGTTCATACGTCCGCCTTTTGCCCATCTTTTTTAAGGGACGCTTCGACAGTCACAAAGACCCGGCCAACCTCGCCTTCCAGTCGGGAAAAATCCATCTCCAGCACGCTTTTGCGCGGATGCAACACTACATCGACATTGGATTGCAGGCAGCCCAGGTTATGGCGAACGGCCTCTCTCATACGGCGCTTAATGCGGTTGCGTTCAACAGCCTTACCCAGCACACGGCCGGCGGTGAGGCCAACGCGAGGGCCGTTGACTACTGGCAGGTCTTCAGCGCGCGGAGTGAAGAAATACGTCATCGATGCAGAAAAATGCTTCCGGCTCTGCTGATACACGCGCTGGTAGTCGGCGTGTCTGGTCAGACGCGCGCCGCTCAATGTGGGGGGCGTCCGATCAGAAGCTGGTTCCTGCATGGCTTTTTCAATTATTTTCGGCTGGCAAAATCGGCGCGGCGAAGAGGCTGGATGAGTTAGTCGCGGTAACCGGCGCTCACAGAGACGCGCTTGCGGCCCTTGGCGCGGCGGCGCGAAAGAACTGCGGCTCCACTCTTGGTCTTCATGCGGCTGCGAAAACCGTGGGTCTTCGAGCGGCTGCGGCGATTCGGTTGAAATGTGCGCTTCGGCATGGAAGTGCGCTCCTCAAAAAATTGTTCCGATGAAATTGGGTGCTGTTCACAGAGTAGGAAAATGCTCAGTGCAGCAATTTCTAAGTATATCTTATTGCGTCCGGGAGCGCAAAAAACGCGGTCAGGTCCCGCTTTTTCACAACAGGTGGTGCAACAAAAAAATAGAAACGCAATTTGCATCGAAAGTAAGGTTGCAACGGGGTCCAAATGTGCTACTATCGGCTCCGTCAATTAGAGATTTTTCTGCACGTCTTGCTGCATAAAACGATCGCAATCTTGAGAGCTTAAATTTCGCACTCATCCAAGCTCCTGGCACGCCAGAGCAATCCTTGGCCCCGGGCTTTGTACAACCGGGCAAGGACTGTATTTTTTTCTTTGGCCCTCATCTGGAGCATTGATCGCACCTGCCGCAAACGTCGCGCGAAGGAAACAAGATGTCGTTTGTACCGGCAACACCTCCTGCTTCGCTCAACCCTTGGGTACGGATTCTCGGGGCGCTGGAAAAGAAAATCAACCGGCAATCGTTTGACACATGGTTGAAGCCGACCCGATTCAGCCACATCAGAGGCAAGAAACTCTTCGTGCGCATCCCCACACCTGAATTTCAAAAAGTAGGTGACCGCTATGGCGACCTGATCCAGGAAGCCATTGATAATCTTCAGCTTGAGTTTGAAGAGGTCGCATTCATCACGCCGGAAGAAGACCCGACCCTGGTGCGCGTGCGTGATGATGGTGGTTTCGCTCCGGTGCCCACGCACGCCCCGACAGCCCCGCCCAATGGATTGCGCGATGGCTTTCGCAGTCAGCCGCGTATGGCGGGTGTGCCACAGCAGGGTCGCTTTGACTGGTCATCGGCGGCGCAACTCAACCCGCATTATACCTTCGACGCTTTCGTGATCGGCGCAGGCAACCAGTTCGCGCGCGCCGCGGCGGAAGCCGTGGCGGAACGCCCGTCAAAGGCATACAACCCGCTTTTTCTGTATGGCGGCACCGGTATGGGTAAGACGCACCTGATGCAGGCAATAGCCCATGAAGTGAAGCGGCGCGATCCGGGGGCAGCCATCTGCTATGCAACCAGCGAGAAGTTCACCAACGAGATGATCAATTCGCTGCGCTATGACCGGATGACCAGCTTCCGCGATAAGTTCCGGACCGTCGATCTGCTGTTGATCGACGACATCCAGTTCCTCAAGCAGAAGGAGCGGACGCAGGAGGAGTTCTTCCACACTTTCAATGCGTTGCACGAAAACATGAAGCAGATTGTCATCGCTTCGGACCGTCCGCCCAAGGAGCTTGCTGAAATCGAAGACCGTTTGCGCTCACGCTTTGAGTGGGGTCTCATAGCCGACATCCAGCCGCCTGATCTTGAGACCAAAGTTGCCATTCTGCAGAAAAAGGCCGAAAACGATCATGTTGCGCTTCCTGTCGATGTGGCGCTCTTCGTTGCGTCAAACATCAGAACAAACGTGCGTGAGCTGGAAGGCGCACTGACTAGGCTCTTTGCCTGGTGCAATATGAGCGGAGTCGAAATCACTCTGCCTGCTGCGCAGCAGTGTCTCAAGCAGTTCATCGACACGCAGGTGCGCAAGATCACCATAGAGGCCATCCAGCGCGCCGTTGCGGAACAGTTTGGCATGCGCGTTGCCGAGTTGAAACAGAAGAACAACTCGCGCGCTGTTGTTGTTCCGCGCCAGATCGCCATGTTCCTGGCCAAAACCATGACCGAGGCGTCACTGCCGGAAATTGGGCGTCAATTTGGTGGCAAGCACCACACGACGGTAATGCACTCCATCGGCAAAATCGAGGAGCAGCGCCGCGCCGACAAGGACCTGAACCGGATGATCAATAAGTTACAAGAGACCTTAAACAACTGATTCATAGCTGTTTGGCCCTGCAATTTCTTACAGCTTGAAAAATTTCCTACTTTTGCGCTAACTTACCTGCGCTTTATCATACGCAGGTTTCGGACCGCTGTAGCTGCACCTGCGCGTTCAGAGGAGAGGAGATTTCTATGCTTTTTATTCTCTGGTGGATCATCGTCGGCCTGATTGCCGGCTGGATCACTGGTAAGCTGATGAAGGGCAGCGGCTATGGCACGATAATGGACATCATAGTCGGCATCATCGGCGCTATCATCGGCGGCTTCATCATGCGAGCTCTGGGATTCAGTGGCCAGGGCGGCATGATTTACACGATCATCATTGCGATCCTTGGCGCAGTGATTCTCACTTTCCTGCTCAGACTCATCACCGGCAAAAGAGCATAGGCCCTATAAAACACAAAGCGCATCGAAGACGCCTGTTTAGAACAATCTTCGATGCGTTTTGTATGTTGCTGCGGAAACTATGCGGGTTATTTCCTATTTAGGCTGTTTTGCAATGATCAACCCGGCTATCTTCTGGTAGGTCGCCTGAGGAATGATCTTTTTCTGGACCAGTTGATCTTTTCTCGTATAGGGGCGTCCAGCCACGATTTTCTGCGCGTACGCATCTCCGATGCCCGGCAGCGCTTTCAGTTGATCGAGACTTGCGGTATTAATGTCCAGCAGATTGCTTGCCGAAGACGCAGCCTTTGTCACAGTGCTCGCCGATGGCGGAGTCTGGGCGTCCGCGTGCAGCCTGGTTACAGTCAGACCAGTCATCAGGGCGACAGCCAATGCCAGCGGGGCCAACCACGAGAATTTGCGCTTCATTCCTTTTGTCTCCTTCCCGAGGGAAATCTGCACCACCGCGGTCATACTCTTCGTCTTTGCCTTGTTTGTCAATGGCCCGCTCGGGACGAACTTGACTCTGCATTGCAAAGGATGTGGATACTGCGGATTAAGCGGATCCAGTGGATTTCCAATAAGGTCGGAGGCCTATCACCTTTGCATGAAAACGCTCTTTCCACCTGCCTCATGGATTTTCCACACGGGCTTTTTTAGAGCCTTGTGCAGAATGAGGAGAACCTGTGCCTCAACACTGGAAATATGTCCTCTCTTCCATACATTCCTTTTTTCAGGTTCCGGTTTTCTAAAACCTGTACCGCACAAAATAGCTGTCCAGCATGCTTTTCGACGCTCTTTCCACTTTTCCGCAATCATCTATTACGACTACTGGTTTAATTATTACTTTTAAAAACAGAAACAGCAGTAGCACACGCTTGTCGGCCATTCGTTGTGTCATTCGCCTGTTCGGTTTCCCGGTTTTGGAATTTCCCACTTCCAGGACACGTTTTCCGCAGATACAAATCCGGTGTTTTCTCACTAGAATGAATGCCATCGAGCTTCGCGCTTCATTCTTTTGCGCGCGTTGGTGTAAATTGAGGCAAATCCCAAAGGGGGCAGAATATGCCTGGTGCAGGCGTAGAGGAAAAACAAACGGCGGGGGGCGTGATGGAAATCACCGTAAGCCGGCAGGAATTGCTGAGGGAACTCACAGCAACACAGAGTGTAGTAGAGCGTAAGACGACTATTCCCATCCTCTCGAATTTTCTGATTGAAGCCGCCGATGACAAGCTGACAATCACGGGCACGGACCTGGACCAGAGCATGAAGACATCGTGCTCAGCGAAAGTCAAAAGGCCTGGAGCCTGCACGATTCCTGCCCGCAAACTCTACGATTACATCAAGCTGCTGGGGGATGGAGACATTTCCATCAAGCTGCTGGAAAACCACTGGGTGCAGATTCGCGCTGGGCGGTCAAACACCAAGATGGTCGGCATGGCCCGAGCCAACTTCCCGCAGGTTCCTGAGTTTCCAGAGAGCAGCCTCACAAAGATTCCCAGCTCATCGCTGAAAAATCTGATCGCGAAAACTATCTTCGCCATTTCGAATGAAGAGTCGCGCTACACGCTCAATGGTGCGCTGCTCGTCCTGAAGGTGGAGAGCCTAACCATGGTCGCGACCGACGGACACCGTCTCGCGCACATTGAGAAGTCCGGCGAGAATTTGTCGAACATCAGCGGCGAGAAAAAGACACTGATTCCGCGCAAAGCGCTGGCGGAGCTACAGTCATTGCTGGTGAACAGCGACGAAGAGTATCTCGAATTCGCGGATGATGACCAGACACTCTTTTTCCGGATCGGACACCGCACGCTGACCAGTCGCAAGCTTACCGGACAGTTCCCGAACTATGAGGCAGTCATGCCGCGCGACAACAATAAGTTCGTCGTTGTGCGGAGCGAAGACCTCAATGTCTCCATCCAGCGTGTTGCGCAGTTTGCTGATGAGCGTTCAGGCGCGATCAAGATACGTATCGAGCAGAATGAGCTGAAGGTTTCTTCTTCTTCCACTGATTCGGGTGAATCTGAAGACGTGATCGAAACCCCATATAGCTTCGATCCAATCGTGGTCGGGTTCAATTCGGCATACCTGCTCGACTTTCTTAAGGCCACTGGAACGACAGGAGAAGTGCGGCTGGAGTTCAAGGATGCGCAATCTGCCGGGCAGATGCGTCCTGAAGATGGCGGCGACGATTACAAGTATCGCTACATCATCATGCCCATGCGCATTTGAATAGATCACTTCTGTAAAAAGAAAAAGGCCCGGCTCAGACCGGGCCTTCGATTTTGTGAGTTGTTCAGTTTTAGTATTGCGGACGCTCCTGGTTACGTGGCTCGTTCTTGTGCGGTTGAGCTTCTGATTTCTGTTGAGGTGCAGAACGCGTCTGCTGCTGGGGATGTTGCTGCGGCTCTTGTCGCTGTTGTGGAACAGGCCGCGGTTCGGGTTGAACGCGCTGTTGTGGTTCCGGACGCGCCTGAGGTTGAACATGTTGCTGCGGTTCAGGTCGCTGTTGTGGTTGCACATGCTCGGGCTCTGGCCGAGGCTGCGGTGAATTGTGCGCCTGTTGCTGCGGTTGCGGCCGGGGCTGAGGAGCAGGCCGTTCCTGCTGAGGCGCCGGTCTTGCTTCTGTCCGCGGATTCTCAGGTCGCTGTGATTGAGGCGCTGTCCGCGGCTCAGTGCGCACTGTGTTTTCCGGCTTGTTGTTTGGAGCTGGACGAGTTTCCGGAGTCGGCCGTGATGTTGGCTGCGGCCGGCTGGCATTGTTGTGTTCATCCCGGGTTACAGGTCGAGCAGTATTCTCCGGGCGGTTTGTCGGGGCTGGCCGTGTTTCCGGACGCGCACCATTGTTTTCAGACTTGTTGGCAGGCAGCGGTCTGCTTGCTGAAACATTGACCGGCCTTGCTGCGACAGCATTTCTGTGGAAGTCATTCACAGAGCTTGCAGGGCGAGCAACTGCGGCTACTGCCGGAGCTCCATGATTGCTCTTGAAGAAGTTCGCGCGGTCCTGCGCGGCTACATTCCGGTGCGTGACTTGTGCATTGACAGGTCCCATACGACGCGCCCGTTCAGCCGTTTGCTGTTGTGCATTCGGACGCGCTGTAATGCCGCCATGTCCGCCGTTGTAACTCACGCGGTTGACGGTGACGTTGTTGATGACGGTTTTGTTGACATACACATTACGAATGACCGTGGTATTCACATGGCTGACAGCGGTATTGTAGTAGAAGTTGTTTCCTCGCCAGCGGCCACCTTCATAGCCATTGCCGTAATAGCCGTAGCCGTAGTTCACGCCGCCATAGAAGCCGATTTGCGGACCCCAGTATCCAGTGTGCCAAAGGTAGCCACCGCTACCCCAGCCCCACCATCCCGGTGTCCACAGCAAACCAACAGACGGCGCCATCACCCATGTGCCAGGCACCCAGTAATAGTCGTATCCGTTCCATGCCCAGTATCCGGGGGTCCAGATGTAATTGGATCCGGGACAAAGCGGCTGGTCATAAACCGGAAGAGGTGGAGGCGCAGTGTTAACAGCTACTCCTATGCTTACCTGCGCGAATGACGCAGCGGGGAGACTCAACAGCAACGTTGTGAGAATAAAAATCGGTAAAAGACGTCTGACTTTCATCGCTATACCTTTTGCCATCTTTCCTTCGTTTCCCTGGCTACCATTCGCAGGTTTCGAGGAGTGATTGGCTGCTTTTCTTTCGTTGCTCTGTAGCTCCCTCCCAGCTACAGATATTTGTGACACTAGTCAGTCGGAAGATGTTGTGCAGGGATTCGGTTGCTTGCTTGAGTAGTGACTTTTGGGATGACGGCAATGGGCTGTATTAACAGGCATTTGCGAAGAAATTTCCAAGAAGAAAAAATAAATCGCTATATAAGTTAAGGTAGAAACCGAACAGAAAAATTTCAAACAGAGGCAACCAAATTGCGCAGAGCTAGCGTTCTACGTGCTGTGAAATAGATGCTGATAGTCCTGCCGCATCGATAGTTGCGTTGACCATCGCGTCAAAACCCATACATGAATTCAGCATGAGATGATAGAGACGGTAGTCCGTCCAGTCGCGGTTATAGAAGCGGCGTACATAAGCGGAGCGCCGCTTGTCTGTCGCCAGAATTTCTTGTTCGGCATCGTTGGCGTGCTGAGGAAAATTCTTCTCGAACCATTCCGCCTTGCGCTTCATGGAGGCATGCACAAAGAGGTGAAAGACGCCGGGCGTCGTCAGTAGCGCGCTGGTCGCTCCACGCCCGACGATGACGCAATGACCCGTCTTGACCAGTTGATGCAGGTAATCGCGCACAAACTCGACCATGCGCTCCGCATCAAAAAATTCCGGGTCAGGCGTTGCCGGCAGCCGTTCAATCGAGCCATGCCAGAAGGCTTTGCCGAAACGGTAATACCAGGGATCGAGACGCTCGTCACAGCTCTCGGCCAGCTTTTTGGTGATGCCAGCCTTCGCGGCAATCTCATCGATGAGGCACTGATCGACGAGCTTCCACTGCAGGCGGTGCGCAAGATGATAGGCAAACTCCGCTCCCTGGCTTCCGTACTCGCGTTCCACCGTAATGACCCGAATCATGATGCGCCCCCGCTCGCGTGACGTATCCTAGCACTGGTTTTGGCGGGCCGTCCAGAAGCTAGCGCCTAGCTCCGAAGCTCAACCACCGTCGCGCCTGCGCCGCCTTCAGCCTGGCCCGGCTCGCTGATTGAGGCCACATGCGGATGACGTTCCAGCATCGCTCGCAATGCACGCCGCAGGACGCCCGTTCCTGTGCCATGTATGATGCGGACGCGTGGCAGCCCGGCCAGATATGCGCGATCGAGAAACTTTTCGACTTCGTCCGTGGCGTCATCTACCGTGCGGCCAATCAGATTGATCTCCGGACGCATTTCCGAATCAGGGTGAGTGGCTGAAACAGAGATGCCCCGACGTCGAGCCGCCTCGATTGGATTGGATCGCCGGGAAATGATTTCGGCGATTTCGTCGCGCGCTACGCGCATCTTCATGGGGCCAACTGCGACCTCAAAGGTATTTTCGTCAATCTCACGTTGCACAATGCCTGTACGGCCGAGAGTTCTCAGTTTTACCGTGTCGCCGGATGAGATATTCCGAGCAACATGAGGATGCGCGTGCTGGTCGCCTTTGTCCGCGCCGGTTTTGTCGGCGACGACTGCTGCATTGAAGTTCTCCTGAAATTCGCGTCGCAAACGGGCAATGCGCTGCTCGGCGTGTTTGGAGAGCTTCTGCTGCACCGCGCGGTCGTCGATGGCGCGGACAGTTTCGCGCGCCTGATACTCAAAGTCTTTGAGCAGGGATTGCAGCTTTTGTTCCAACTCGCGGACTTTCGCGCGCCACTCCTTCATGCCTTCTGTCGCCAGGCGGTTGCGCTCGCGAGCGAGCTCCTGCTCCAGCTTCTGCACGCGATTGCGTTCTACGCTTAATTCTTCCAGTTGTGCATGCAGGCTGTCGATGAAGCTGGCAATATCCTGCGTCTGTGTGTTGAGCTGTGAGCGGGCGCCTGCGATGATCTCCGGGTTCAGGCCCAGCCGCTGTGCGATGTTGATACCTGCCGATGCGCCCGGCACGCCGAGTCGCAACTCATAAGTGGGCGCCAAAGTGTGCTCATCAAAGCCGACTGCGGCATTCCTCACGCCAGCGTTGTCTGCCGCATAGACCTTGAGCGAAGTGAGATGCGTCGAGATGACTGACCACGCTTGCGCACGCAGAAAGTGTCCAGCGATGGCGACAGCGAGTGCCGCACCTTCCTCGGGATCGGTGGCCGAGCCGAGTTCGTCGAGCAGCACCAGCGACCCGCGACTGGCGATCTGCGCAATGCGGTTCAGATTGACAATGTGGGCCGAAAAAGTTGACAGGCTCTGCTCGATTGACTGCGAATCGCCAATATCAGCCAGAATATTTTCAAAGACCGGAAGCACGGCGTCTTCCGCAGGTACAGGAATACCGGCCAGCGCCATGGTAGAGAGCAGTCCCGCCGTCTTGAGCGAGACGGTTTTGCCGCCTGTATTGGGGCCGCTGATGATAAGCTGCCGTTCTTCGCTGGAAAGAGCCAAAGTGAGAGGCACGATTTTCCCGGTATTGGACCGCTTGGGTGCCCCGTCCTGAGGGTCAGCGAAGGGTGGGATTTCGCGCAATCGTTTTTCGAGCAAGGGATGCCGCGCCTGCTTCAGCTCGAAGACAGGCGAAGCGTCATCGCAGAACCGGGGCCGTACGCATTCGAATTCCTGTGCGAATCGCGCCCGAACCAGCAAAGTTTCAACCTCGGCCAGCACGGCCGCGCCTTCGCCGATAATGGCAGCATCGGCCGCGATCTGGTGTGTCATGGCGAGAAAAATGCGGTGGATCTCGGCCTGCTCGTCTTCAAGCAGCCGCACAAGCTCGTTATTCAGCTCGATGGTTTCGAGCGGCTCAAGATAAACCGTCTGCCCGCTGGAGCTCGCCCCGTGAATCACGCCTTGCACGCGGCGCTTGATCTCGCTCTTTACGGGAATGACAAAGCGCTCGCCGCGTATGGTGATCAGATCGTCCTGTGTGCTGCCTCCTTCTGATAAGCGGCGCAGCGCGGAACGCAAGCTCTCCTCGATGGCGCGCTGCTGACGCCCCATCTCACGGCGTATGCGCCGGAGCTCGAGAGAAGCATCGTCGGTAAGTGTGCCATCGGGGAGGAACTTCGCGCGCAGAGATTTCACTAATGGGCCAAGCTCGCTCGTCAACAAAGGCGCGGAGAGGGCCTTCAGTTCCGGAATTCTGTCCTGAACGCGTTCGGGCGGCAGGCGCAGCAGCAATGTCCAGCTAGAGATGTCGTCGGCGAGGTTCAGCAGGTCGCGGATTTCTTCCGCCTCCAGCGCCGCTCCTTCAATACGTGACTTGTCGAGCAGGGTGGTGGGATCGAAGAGCGAACCCAATCGCGGCTGCGTGCCTTCGCCAAGCAGCAGCCGTATTTCTTCAACTAGAGAATGCTGCCGGTCGAGCCATCCGCGGTCCATCGAAGGGCGCAGGCTGAGAATCCATTTCTTCCCTATAAGAGAAACCGAATAGCCAGCCAGAAGAGCGAGAAACCTGTCCCATTCCAGAACGCCATGGCTGAAATCACCCAGTGGAGACGGGATGGACTTCACTAAAGCCATGAAATACATGGTAATTGCGATTCTTTGGAACCGGCAGTAGGTCGGCTGCGTAGCCCTCTTCAGGAGGAATCGGACAATGTTCTGCAGCGGATGTGGCCAGGCGATGCAAGGATTTGAGCAAGTCTGCCCCAAATGCGGGCGCCCCGTGCCTCCCATGCCGCTTTCCCGTCCGATGGCTTACTCACGCGTGCAGCGGCACATTCAAACCGTCGCCATTCTCTGGATCGTATGGGCTGCATGGAGCGTTATTGGATGGCTTATCGCTCTTCCCTTTGTCGCCGGCGCCTTTGGTGGCTGGGGAGTATGGGGGCATGGTCATCATGGCTACTACACCTTCGGACCTGGTTTTCCCTTTCCTCATATGATGTGGGTGCCTGGGTTTATAACCGTACTGGTCTTCGGAAGATCCCTGCTGGCCTTCATCACCGGGATAAGCCTGCTGCGCCGCGCTCCTTGGGCAAGAACGCTGGCCATCGTGGCTGCGTTCCTTACGCTCATCAAGCCTCTAACAGGAACCGTGCTCTCTATCTACACGCTGTGGGTACTATTGCCTGCGCCGGCGGGTCAGGAATATGAGCAGATAGCCGTGCCCTGATTGGGGCAAGATTAACGGCGAATCTTTCGCTTGTTGTCCACTTTAGGCCAATACTGGAACTCATCAACGTAAAGCTCTCCGTTGAGATCTAATAGGTGCTGTTGCATGCGTGCCTGCGCATCAGAAATCGCCTGGTTGTATATGACGGGCCCAATTTCCTCAAGAAAGAAGTTGAGCAATAAGCTGGCGGGTAGATCGCCAATCGGTTCACGCATATTTTCTTTGAAGTAATGTTGCATCGAGGCAATTGCGTCGGCACGCGCCTGCTTTGAGAGCTGAATCGTCGTCATGGGTCTGGTTCCTATATGTCAGCTTACAGGTCTGTTGTCAGCGATGATGCCTATGCTTCGCACCACACACTAAAATAAAAGCATGGAATATCCAGTAACCCGGCTGCGCCGCCTGCGGTCCAGCGAACCTATGCGCGCTCTGGTACGCGAAACTCATCTGGAGCCTTCCGCGCTTATCTATCCGTTATTTATCTGCCCGGGCGAAGGCGTGCGGAACGAGATCAGCTCTATGCCGGGGGTCTTCAATCTCTCCATTGATGAGGCCCTGAAGGAAGTTGAAGGTGCCGCGTCGCTCGGTATTGGGGGGTTACTGCTTTTTGGTCTGCCGGAAGGCAAAGATGAACAAGGGACGGGGGCTTGGGCCGATGACGGCATCGTCCAGCGCGCTCTGCGTGAGTTCAAAAAGACCAGCGCCCTGAAAAACCTGCTGCTGATTGCCGATGTCTGTCTCTGCGAATACACCTCGCATGGACACTGCGGCATTGTGAAGAAGCAGGGCGAGTCATATGAGGTCGAAAACGATTCCAGCGTCCGCTTGGTTGCGCGCACGGCGCTTTCACTGGCACAATCCGGGGCCGACATCGTCGCCCCCAGCGACATGATGGATGGCCGCGTGGCCGCCATCCGCGATGAACTGGACGAAGCAGGACTGGAACAGACGCCGATTCTCTCCTACGCGTCGAAATTTGCTTCCGCCTTCTATGGGCCGTTTCGTGAAGCCGCTGATTCCGCGCCGCAATTCGGCGACCGTCGCAGCTACCAGATGGATGGCGCGAACCTGCGCGAGGCAATGCGCGAAATCGAGCTGGATCTGGCTGAAGGCGCTGACATGGTCCTGATGAAGCCGGCCATGCCTTATCTTGACGTGATCCGTGCCGCGCGCGAGCGCTTCGATGTGCCAATTGGCGCTTATCAGGTCTCCGGTGAATACTCGATGTTGCATTCAGCCTTCGCGAAAGGCTGGCTTGATCCGCAACGGGCCATGGTGGAATCGCTGATTTCGATCCGGCGGGCAGGAGCGGGATTTATCGTGACGTATTTCGCTAAGAATGCTGCGAAGGTGTTGGGTTAAGCGCTCTGCATCTTCCGCTCGGCTGGAACATCTCTCATTAGGCAGCACCTCGCGGCTTACCGCGTACAATGAAATGTTTGGATGAAGGGTCCTCGCCCCTCGATCCATCGAGCTATTCTCTTGAACGGAGCATCCCTTGGCAGAAACAACGTATGACATAGCAATTATCGGCGGCGGACCGGCTGGATATACCTGCGCCATCCGCGCGGGCCAGTTTGGTCTGAAGACCGCCCTGATTGAAAAAGCAGACAAGCTGGGCGGGACCTGCCTGCATGTGGGCTGCATCCCCACCAAAGCCTTGCTTTTCAATGCCGAGGTCTACGACCACCTGAAGCACGCCAAGGACTACGGGATCGAGCTGGCGGGCGACGCCAAGCTCAACTGGAAGACCATCCTCGACCGCAAGAACCAGATCGTCACTAAGCACACCAAGGGCCTCGACTTCCTGATGCGGAAGAACAAAGTGACCGTCGTGCCCGGTTTCGGACGCCTGACCGGCCCCGCGAAAGATGGTGTGCACGCCATCGAAGTCACGGACACAACAGACAAAACCAGCCAGCTCAAAACGAAGAACATCGTGCTGGCGACCGGGTCTGATGCCAAGATGCTGCCCGGCCTCTCCCCAGACGACAAGATTCTGACCAACATCGAAATCCTATCCATTCCACAGATTCCCAAATCGCAGATCGTGATTGGGGCGGGCGCAGTTGGCGTTGAGTTCGCTTCAATCTTCCGCAGCTTCGGCTCAGAAATCACCCTCGTCGAATATCTGCCGCGGCTGGTCCCGGTCGAGGATGAAGACGTCAGCAAGGAACTGGCCCGCGCCTTCCGCAAGCGCGGCATCGATGCGCATACCGGCGCGAAGGTGGAGAAGGTTGAGAAGACGAAGACTGGAGTCAAAGTTACTTTCACCGCATCCGACGGGAAACAGGTAGTGAAGGAAGCAGAGAAGGTCCTGGTGGCGGTGGGCCGTGCCGGACGCGTTGAAGGTATCGGCCTTGAGAAGACGAAAATCAAACCGGAGCGCGGCTTCATCAAGACCAACGAATGGATGCAGACCGACGAGCCGGGTGTCTATGCGATTGGCGATATCGTCGCCGGATTGCCGCAGCTTGCGCACAGCGGTTCGATGGCCGGCATGGTGGTCGCGGCAAAAATCGCAGGAAAATATGCGCGGCCTATCATCCGTCAGCGCGTTCCCGCCTGCACTTACACTGAGCCGCAGATCGGCAGCGTCGGCCTGACAGAAGCCCAGGCAAAAGAAGCGGGGCATACCGTAAAAGTCGGCAAATTCCCATTTACCGGCAACTCAAAGGCATCAATCGTGGATTCGCACGAAGGCTTCGTCAAGGTGGTAGCAGACACGAAGTATGGCGAGATTCTCGGCGTACACATCATCGGCCCACAGGCAACCGAGCTGATTGCGGAAGCGGTCACAGCCATGGAACTGGAAGCGACGGTCGAGGACATGATGTATATGATCCACGCCCATCCGACGCTTGCAGAGGCCATGCTGGATGGCTTTGGCAGCGTCGAAGGTCTGGCGATCAATGCATAACGGTAGAAACAAAGCCCGGTGATAAGCCGGGCTTTTTCTGGAATGGTCCTCTCAGTCCTCCATCTCGGACGCATCGATTACGCCATAGGACTGGCCCTGCAAAAGACATTGGTCGAACTAAGGCATCAGCAGCGCATCGGTAATGTATTGCTGCTGTTGGAACATCCGCCAGTATTGACGCTCGGCCGTAACTCCAGCCGCGCAAATATTCTGGCGAGCGATGAGTTGCTGGCAACGCGCGGCGTGGAAGTGCATGAGATCAACCGCGGCGGAGACGTGACTTATCACGGCCCCGGACAACTGGTTGGCTATCCCATCTTTGATCTGCGCAGCTTCAATCCGCGTCTCGGCGCAGTGGACTACGTCCGCAAGCTCGAAGAAGTCCTGATCCGCGCCTGCGGCGACTATGGCATCCGCGCACAGCGTATTGCTGGCAGGACCGGGGTGTGGACTTTTGCCGGCGGTTCCGTACAGGAGAGAAAAATCGCCGCTATCGGCGTGCATATTTCCCGTGGCATTACCTCGCACGGCTTTGCCTTCAACGTGACCACGGACTTGCGCGACTTCAATCTTATCGTTCCCTGCGGCATCGCGGACCGCGACGTGACCAGTCTGGAGCTGGAAACCAGCACGCCCCCTGATTTTGAAAACGCCATGCACACCGTCTCACGATATTTCGGGCAGGTTTTTGATCATCAGGTGCTCTGGCTGGAGTCTCTGGACGATCTGCTCCCCAATCCGGCAACGAGTCCGGCGCAGGACACGCCTATGACAATTCCAGGCGATCTGAAGCGTCTGCGAGATGAGAAGGGAACGCATTTCGCGTAAACTAAACGGTTTGGCCATGCCAGCCTCGGGCCTGAACACAGATTTATAATCACAATTTGCGCAATACAAGCTTTTAGCACTGCGGAAAGGGAAACATGCCGACGGATGTAATCATGCCCCAGATGGGCGAATCGATCTTTGAAGGAACCATCACTAAATGGCTCAAGAAGCCCGGGGACAGTGTGCAGCGCGACGAGCCGCTCTTTGAGATTTCAACCGACAAAGTCGATGCGGAGATTCCGTCGCCCGCCGCTGGCGTTCTTTCCGAGATCAAAATTCCCGAGGGGACCACGGTCCAGATCAATACCGTCGTTGGCGTGATTAATGAGTCCGGCTCGACTGCCGCTGCCGCACCAACCCCGCAAGCTGCCAGCCCTAAAGTTGAGCCTCCTGCTGAAGCTCCGGCTGCGCCTGCCTCTGCGCCCGCCGCCGCAGGTCCGGGAACAGACGTGATCATGCCCCAGATGGGTGAATCGATTTTCGAGGGCACGATTACGAAGTGGTTGAAGCAGGTCGGCGATACAGTCCAGCGCGACGAACCACTTTTTGAAATTTCGACCGACAAAGTCGATGCTGAGATTCCATCTCCTGCCGCTGGCGTGCTAACAGAGATCAAGGTTCCTGCAGGAGACACCGTCCAGATCAATACCGTCGTTGCAGTGATTGGTGGAGCAGCGGGTGCCGCAGCAACTGCGCCCGCCGCGGCCGCGCCAACGCCCGCAAAGGCTGAGCCCGCTCCTGCCGCTGTGCCGCAGGCCGCTCCCGCAGCGGCTGCTGCCGAGACCGTGCGCTCCTCGCCGCTCGTTCGCAAAATTGCGAAAGACAACAATCTCGATCTCGGCCAGGTTTCCGGCACAGGCGCTGGTGGCCGCATCACAAAGACCGATGTATTAGGCTTTATCGAGAAGCACGGCGCCGCTACGCCTGCTGCACCAGTCAGCGCTTCCGCGCCTCAACCCGTTGCAGCGAAGCCTGCCGCTCCGGCCGCGCCCGCTACCCCCGCTCTTCCTGGCGAGTTGGTTCCGCTGTCGAAGATGCGTTCGATCATCGCGCAGCGCATGGTCGATTCCAAGCGCACGAACGCGCACGTGCACACCGTCTTCAAGATCGACTTCACGCGCATCGTCAAAATCCGCGAGAAGGAAAAGTCAAAGTATGAGCAGCGTAATGCTGTAAAGCTGACCTATATGCCGTTCATCTCGCGCGCTGTGATTGCGACGCTGCGGAAGATGCCGATCGTCAATGCGTCGATGGAAGGCGACGCTATCCGCTACCATCAGAACATTAACCTCGGTATCGCTGTTGCGCTTGACTGGGGCCTGATCGTGCCGGTCATCAAGCAGGCGGAAGAGCGCAGCTTCGTGGGCATTGCCCGTGCCATCGCAGACCTGGCGGAACGCGCGCGCGGCAAGAAGCTGAAGCCTGACGAAGTTGGTTCCGGCACCTTCACGATTACAAATCCGGGAATCTTCGGCGAGCAGTTCGGCACGCCCATCATTAATCAGCCTGAAAGCGCTATTCTCGGCGTTGGTGGCCTCTTCAAGGAGCCTGCGGTCGTCACCAGCGATGACGGGACAGATTCAATCGCGATCCGGCACATGATCCACCTGACACTTGGCTTCGATCACCGCATCATCGACGGGGCCGACGCAGGAAAGTTCATGGCAGAGGTGAAAAAGTATCTGGAGAACTGGAGCGAAGATATCGGCTAATTTTAATGAGCGCAGGTTGTCATCCTGAGCGAAAGCGAAGGACCAGCTGTTACTCGGTCATTCTACAGAATCACAGAAGGCAGGCATTGAGCCTGCCTTCGTAATTTCAGAGTAGCGCTTTTGCCTGCAACACGCGCTGCACTGCATCTTTTGGCGTTTCGCCAATTGCGGAAAGGTGTCCCATCTTCCGTCCTGCTCGGGGTGTATGTTTCTCATACAGATGCAGCCGCACCCCCGACACGGAAAGTGCGCGGTCAAACTTCGGTTCATGGTCCAGCCAGAGTTCACCAAGAAGGTTCGCAATCGCCGCCGGCTTCACGATGGACACATCGCCGAGCGGCAAATCGCAGACGGCGCGGACAATCTGCTCAAACTGGCTGGTGGCGCATGCGCGCTCGCTGGCGTGATAGCTGTTATGCGGCCGCGGCGCAAGCTCATTCACTAGCAGCCCTCCGTCCTTTGTAAGAAACATCTCGACGGCAAGCACGCCCTCGAGCTTCATCTGTTCAGCGATTCGGCAAGCAATTCCCTGGGCCTGCGTTTCCACTTCAGCGGAGACCGAAGACGGAATCACGCTCCACGCCAGAATCTGATTCTCGTGGTAGTTTTCCGCCGAAGGATAGCTTTTCACTTCACCGTTCGGCGCACGCGCCACCAGCACTGAGATTTCTTTTTCCAGCTCCAGAGCTTTTTCCGCAACTGCTGGCTGCTGACCAAGCAAACGCCACGCCTCGGCAGCATCCACATCATTGGCAAAGTCAATTTTTACCTGACTGCGTCCGTCGTATCCGCCGCGGGCGCTCTTTACAAAGCAGCGGCCGCCGAGCGCTGGCACAGCGGCTTGTAAATCGGCTTCTGCCTGGATCGCCCTGAACTCACCAACCGGAAAATCGTGCTCCACCAGCCAGTTCTTTTGCAGAATGCGGTCCTGGATAATCCGCATCATCGCCACGCTGGGACGCAGCTGGGCGTGCTTCGCTGCAGCCTCCAGGCTGGATATGGCAATCTGCTCAATCTCAAGAGTGACTACATCGCTGCCTCGCGCCAGATCGGCAGCGGCACGCGCATCGTCCCATGAGCCTTCAAAGCAAGCGTCAACTACAAAACGTGCCGGGCACGACGGGTCTGGGTCCATGACCTGAATGCGGTAGCCAAGCGAACGCGCGGCCATTGCGGTCATGCGCCCGAGCTGTCCGCCGCCAAGAATTCCAATGGTTGAGCCGGGGAGGATTGCGCTCACTGCGGCAGCTCCTCGGCCAGCACTTCTTCTTTGCGTGAAGAGCGCCAGGCACGCAGCCGCTCACGTAGTCCATGGTCCGATGCCGCCAATATTTGAGCAGCGAACAAACCGGCATTCGCCGCGCCCGGCTTGCCGATGGCCAGCGTGCCAACGGGCACACCTTTCGGCATCTGCACAATCGATAGCAGTGAATCAATGCCGTTCAGCATGGTTGCCGGAACCGGCACGCCGAGCACTGGAACAAGCGTCTTCGCTGCCAGCATTCCGGGCAGATGCGCAGCACCGCCAGCGCCGGCGATAATTACTCGCAAGCCGCGCGCTTCTGCCTGTTCTGCATAAGTGAAAAGCCAATCGGGAGTGCGATGGGCAGAAACGATTCGCACTTCATAAGGGATGGAAAATTCTTTCAGCAGGTCGACGGCAGGCTTAAGCACTTCATAATCGCTCTTGCTGCCCATCACCACGCCGACAAGCGGGGCGTGCTCCATGAGTGTGATTATAGTGTGTCATCTCCAGAGCGCCCCGAATGTTCGCGTGTTTGCTACAGCTTGATTCCAAGCGATCCCGCAAACTGCGCTATCGCGGGCCAGACGGCCTTGACATCCTGGATGGTCGCCGCATCTAAAGAAAGATTCAGCGGATTGGCCGCTACGCCATTGACGTCTGCCAGCGCTTTAGCGAGGGCGCCGAGCAGGACGCCAAGTCCGGCAACGACGCCGGGGGTGGCTTTGTTGCTTGCAACCGCGACGCCGCTCACAAATTTGAGCATGTCTTCCGCCGCTACTTCGATTCCATGTTCAATTCCCAGCAGTATGTGGGCCATTTATTCGTTCTCCTCATTTTGGGTGTGTGTTTGTTTTTGCATGATTTCAGGCGCGGCTGGCCGGATGACTCTGTCCAGGTTCGCTGCCAGAAGATGGGTAAAGCGATAGAGCCAGCCATAAAAGCTGCTGGCTCCATTTCGCGGTGGCTCCATGGCGCTTATCGCGGCTGAAAAGACCCATAGGACGCCAGCCCCCGTCCAGAACGATTGCGCGGAATCGCCCGAGTACATAAAGCTCATGATCTGTTCACCTTGATTGCATATGTCTTAGAGAGGGACATTGACAATAATCGCGCTGGAGAATCGCGAGTAGTTCGGTGGCGTCGATCCGTCATACATCCGCACATAGTACTGTTCCATTGCCGCTTCGCGCGGAATGGTGAAGTTGCTGACCGGGCTTCGCAGCACAAGGTCAGAATCAGATCCAGGCCCAAACGACCAATCCCGCCGGCGTACTTCAAACCCGCCACCTGAAGGAGGCGTCGCGTTTGCATTTACCTGAATCGCGCTCGCATTGATCGGTGACATGTCCAGCGTTTGCAGATTAGCCAACGGCTCGACCGTCTGCGGTTGCAGCGGCAGCCATGTATCGGCAGGCACTGCGAATGAAGTTTTGATGGCGAGCGCGTCTGCCCAATCGTTGGCAAAGCGAATGGTGTACCTGTTCATCTGCGGCGATGTGCAGCCCATATCAATCTGCACACTTCGCACTACAAGATCGGCTGTCATGTTAGCCGAAGGAGCCGTGACCGCCAGCAGATCGCCGGGCCAGATGTCGCCCTGCGTCTCCATGTTCCAGCCGGTGTATGTCCCTTTCCACGCTGCCGCGCGGCCTGACGACAAGGAAAGCAATGCTGACGCGGCATTTTCGCAATCCGCCGAACTTAGAGCCTGAGGGCTGGTCACGGTGCCCATCCAACGCGACGTGGCAGGTAACTGCGAGGAATTCTGCGAAGATACACTCACGGCATTCGCCATGCGCGCCACGGCGCGGCGTCTCGTCCGGTAGGAAACAAATACCTGTTCCCCGAACTCCGGCACGCTGGTCGCATAAAAACGAAGCTTGCCGGTCCGCTCAATCTTGCAATCCGCTCCCTGCGCCGTAGTTCCGATTCGCCGCGTTGTCATGCTTCCCCCGGACGGAAGGCTCGCGACCCATACCGGTCCTTCCTGAGCAATATTCACACTGCGGATGCTGCAAATCAGGTTCATGCTGTTCAGCAGCCCAAATGTGCAGAAAGACGATGGCATGGCCAGCGAGCCGTCGTACAGAACAACAGGAGCCTGGCTTATGCCATTCGTCGTGTCCTGTATTTCCAGCACCAGATTTATTCCGCAGGGAACAGCCGAACCGCCGTAGAGCTCCGTGCCGTTGGCGCCCACAGAGTAGTACGACTGCAGGACGCGCTGCAGCTCTTTGGCATACACGCGCAGGCGCAGCGTGTACATATGACCTGCCACAGGAAAGAACGAGCTGCCTGCAACAAGCCCGGCAATGAGCGGCGAAATACTGGTGCTGCCATTCACCTGGCTTACTTGGAACCCGGCAATACAGGTCGCCGTATTCACGTCGCCGCCATACAGCCCATTGATGATTCCCGTGCTTCCGGCGCTTAAGATCAGCCCGTTAGCTTCGATTACAAGAGAGCCGCCAAGTTCCACATTGCTGTTTGCGCACAGATTGGTTTGTCCATCTATGCCATTTCCACCTGTGCAGGTCAGCCCATTCGGCGTGATGGAAACATGACCTCCCGGATCTTGTAACTGCCATAGTAACGAATTAATCGCAGGCTCCTGAAAAAGATCCACTAGCGGCTTCGTCTTAGAAGAAGGAGGGAAGAAAGGTTCTTCAGTCAAATCGAAACGTACTGTCGTACCATCACCGGCAAATACCTCCGTTACATAAGCGCTTGGTTCTTCCTCCCCGCAAACGGTCACGTCATTCGCGAGCATCTTAACCATGGATGCCTGCAATTTGCCGACTTGCAGAGAGCCGTCAGTTTCATTCAAGGAATGCATAACGCTGCCTATGGGCGCCATCGTCATGCCACCAGCAACAACCCGGTATGCATTGCGCGAAGTGGAAGCGACGGCGCCAACATTTCCCGACCAGCCCTTGCCTGGCTCGGGAACAAACCGGCCCACTGTTCCCTGCGCCTGTGCTGTATTTAATGTGAAGCGCGTCGGATCTACACTGTTGGTGAGGTTCTGCGCCAACTGCCCTGCTTCGAGGCCAAAACTAGCCCTTGTTGACAGCACTTCCTGCATGTCGAGCAGAACATCGTCACTTACAGCCGATACCGCAGCCTGATACACCGGCCCGGCTAGTCCTTCACCCACCAGCTCCAGCGCAGGCTCGCTGGCTACATAACCAGTGAATAAAAGAACATCATTGTCATCGCTGACAACAATTCTTGCCAGACGAAGAGGCACCGGCAGACCCGACGCTTGCGTCGCAAGCGTGAAGCTGCAGATCGAAGGCTCATTCAAAGTCCGCTCGATGCGCAGCGATGGCTTCGCAACCAGGGCGCTCGTGTAATTCAGGACGCCCGCGCCATCAAGATTGTCGATCGTTAGGATCACATAATCTCCTTGAGTGCGCTATATCAATGTCGCGTTTGCCGGCATGAAGCTGCGGAAGCAAACCACCTGCTCGCCGTCATTGGCATCCGTCATCGGCAGTGCGCGGAAGCTGGCGTTTAACGCGACGCGCTCCAGCGGTGCAGCCAGAACATCGGCGCTTTCCGACGCGCCTTGCATCGGCTGTAGGCGTGGATAGTGAAAGATCACGCGCTCACCTTGCTCGCCCGGCATAACGAATACTGCCGACCACTCCTGAAAAAAGCTCCCACCCTCGCGGTCAACGAAGCCCACAATGGGTTGGGCCTTCATGCCGCTCGCCGGTGAACCCGCAAGCAGCGGTTGCGCGAGCTGTAATCCACCTGCTGTCACCTGCGCAACACGCGCAACATTGAAACTCACCCGCCGAACATAGTCCGGATCGTTGTTCACCGACGCCGCGCTACGCACATACGCAGC
>NZ_DASQIX010000103.1:0-35416 GCF_035631355.1 Alloacidobacterium sp. | reverse complement strand
TGATCTGCAACTGCGTGGGCCCGGGGAGTTTTTCGGGACGAGGCAGGCTGGGCTGCCTGATTTTCGCGTGGCGAACCTGGTGCGGGACCGGGAGTTGCTGGAGTTGGCGAAGACGGAGGCGGCGCGGTTTGTGGACCATCCAGAGGGTTCCGATGAGGAGAAGACTATGGTTCGCACGCGGCTCAGGGAGGCGTGGCAGCGGAGGTATGGCTTGGTGGAGGCTGGGTGAGTGTCATGCTTTCCCACGCTTTGACTTCGTCTCAGGATGGACACTGGGATTTGTGCTATGGCTCAAAAACCACAGGTCCTTCGACTCCGCAGCGCTTCGCTCAGGATGACACCTCTAAAAACCTGACAGATTACATTCTATTAACGGGGAGCTGGTTGTTTTTGCTGCCTTTGTTTTCGACAGGCGCGGCGAATACGAGCAAGCGGATGCGGGCGATGTCGTGGCCTTTGGTGGGCAGCAGGTCCTTGGTGCACTGGCAGAGTTCGGTCATGCTGAAGTGGGCATCGCAGCTCAGTTCGAGACCGGCGGCAATGAGCACGCTGTAAATTTCGAGGCTGATGGCGCGGGCAAATTCAAAGCTCATTTCGGCAGTGTCGGAACCGGGCAGGCTGCGTGACAACACCCATCCGCCGCACGCGAGTACAGCGCCCGTCAGGAAGCGAAGCGTGCGCTGCGGGCCTTCGGCGCAGGCTGCGGTCAGCCTGAGGTCCCACTCTACGAGTTCATCTGTATCCAGCACAGATACTTCATCGGGCAGGTAGAACCGAATCTTCACCGTTACCTGGAGACTCTTTGGTCTTGATTGGTAACAGCTCCTTAAGGCTGTGCTAAGGTGCATTCAGGAAAATTTTTGCTCATGCTGGTTGGCACAGGTATCGATGTTGTGGAAGTCGAGCGGATCGCGAAATCCATTGCCCGCTACGGCGACCACTTTCTGGAAAAAGTTTTTACTGTTAAGGAGATTGCCTTCTGTCGCCGCCGGCGCAACTTTGCGGAGAGCTTTGCCGCGCGTTTTGCGGCGAAGGAAGCCGGAGCAAAGGCACTGGGAACGGGCATTCAGCATGGCGTGACCTGGAAGGATCTGGAGGTGCGGCGACTGCCCGGGCAGCGGCCCACGCTGCATCTTTCCGGGCCGGCGCTGGAGATTGCCAACCGTCTCGGCGTGACGCATGTATCGCTTTCGCTCACTCACACAGCTTCGCTCGCGATGGCTTCGGTTCATCTTGAAACTGGCGAGACAAGATGATGACCTGTATGGTTTTGCAATGGCTAATGTTGTGGCGTCATCCAAACGAAAGCCGTGAGCTGACCGGTAGTGTTTGATATTCTCAAGTCTCAGCAGCAGTAGTTGTAACCGAGGAGGTCCGTGCCAAGCCAGCAGGAAGTTCAGTGGTCACAACTGAAGGTGGGCGTGCTGGTGCTGGTGGCGCTGGCTGCTCTCACTGCGCTGGTGTTTCTCATGTCGGGCAACACGGGTGGCTTCCTATCGGGCAAGATTACGGTGCGGTCCTATTTTGAGAACTCCGCTGGATTAAAGATTGGCGCGCCGGTGAACCTTGAGGGTGTGACCATCGGCAATGTGAAGAGCATCCGCATTGTGCCGGAACGCAAATTGACGCCGGTGGAAGTGACGATGCGAATCAGTAAGAAGTTTCTGTCTGCGCTTCACACGGATTCGAAGAGCAGCCTGGAGACGATTGGGGTTCTCGGCGACACAGTTGTTGATATCAACAGCAAGTTCGCGACTGGCGGGCCGATTCAGGACAACTCCGAATTGCAGACCACGGAGACGCCCAATCTGACTGACGTGATCAAATCGAGCCAGGGGACGATTGAGCAATTGAACACGATTCTAGCGAAGGTCGATAACCTGGTGGATGCGCTCAACAGCGGCAAAGGCTCGATCGGCATGCTCATTAATGACCCTACGCTATATAACCGCGCCATTAGCGCATTGAATGAGATCCAGGGCCTGGTGGACCAGATTAGCAATGGCAGAGGCTCGATCGGGAAACTGATTGCTGACGACACGCTATATAACCGCGCCAATGCGACGGTGGGCAAGCTGGAAGACATGGCCAATGACCTGGATAACGGTAAAGGTTCTATCGGTAAGCTGCTCAAGGACGACACGCTCTACAATAACCTGCGCGAATCCACACAGAATCTGAACTCGCTTCTGAAGGACATCAACGCCGGCAAGGGCAGCATCGGCATTCTGGCCAAAGACCCGAACTTCGCGCACAAGCTGAATGACACGGTCACAAAACTCGATTCAATCCTGAACCGCGTCGACAATGGCGAAGGCACAATCGGGCAACTAGTTGTCAATCGCAGCCTGTATGACCATTCGGACCAGATGATTCAGAATACGAACGATCTGATTACGGCGATCAGGCAGAATCCGAAGAAATATCTCACGATACATTTGAAGATTTTCTGAAGCACGTCGGCGCTTTGCGCCTCCTGTCAACGAGTCAGCGCGCCTTCCGGCGCAAGCGGGTCAGCCAAAATGCATCGCTGAAAAGCAGATGCTTCGCTCAGCATGACAATGCTTGTTGTTGATATGTAGCTGACTCGCTGACGTGAAGTGCTGACCTGCTGACTTGCTGCCCGTCGTGTTACGCTTTTGTGCGGACACAGTTTAGTGCTGCTGTGCCACTTCCCGGCCAGCACCTCATCGCGAACTCGAAAGGTGCGGCCTGCCTATCGAGGGACCTATATGCAATCGATTCGTATTGCGTCGGTGCTGTTGCTCTGCACCGGCTTCGCCGTTGCGCAACAACCTGCAGTGACTCATCCAGCGCTAGCGGCTTCCGATCAGCCATCAAGCTCGGCTCCTGTTGAACCTAAAACCCCGCACAGTTTCGATCTTTCAGCCATCGACAAGACGGCCGATCCCTGCACGGATTTCTTTCAATACGCCTGCGGCAACTGGCGGAAGGACAACCCCATCCCAAGCGACCAGACGCGCTGGGGGCGCTTCAATGAGCTCTCCGAGCACAACCGCTATCTGCTTTATCTGGACCTGAAGAAAGCGGCAGACTCGCCGAAGACGGAGTTGCAAACGAAGTACGGGGACTTCTTCGCCGCCTGTATGAATACCGACCTGGCGAACCAGCTTGGGGACAAGTCAATTCAGCCCATGCTGGCGCATATTGACAGCATCACGGACAAGAAGCAGCTTGGCCTGCTGATCGCGCACCTGCAAACAGATGCCGGCGTGCCTGTGTTCATGCGCTTCCGCGTGCAGCAGGACCAGAAAGACTCGAGTAAACAAATCGCAACTGCGGGGCAGGGCGGGCTGGCGCTTCCCGACCGCGATTATTACCTCGAAGACAATCCGCGCATGGAGAAGATCCGCGGACAATACCACGATTACGTAGTGGGAGTGTTCAAGCTTATCGGCGATTCCGAGGACAAAGCTGAGGGCGAGGCAAAGAGCGTCATGGAGATTGAGACGGCGCTGGCAAAAGGTTCGTTGCCGCGCGTGGAACTGCGCAATCCTGACAACGTGTACCACATCATGAAAGTAACCGACCTCGATACACTCGAGCCGGACTTAGACTGGGCAGCATACATCGGCGCGCTCGATGCGCCGCATTTCGACACGTTGAACGTAGCCACACCGGGGTTCTTCAAGGCGATGAACCAGGTAGTCGAAGACCAGAGTCTCGACAGCTTGAAGAGTTATCTGCGATTCCATACGGCCAATACATTTGCTCCATGGCTTTCAAGCAATTTTGTCGATGCAAATTTCGATTTCTTCCAGAAAACTCTGCAGGGGCAGGTGGAACAGACGGCACGCTGGAAGCGGTGCACGACTCTTACCGATCGATCGATGGGCGAGGCTGTGGGTCAGGACTGGGTCAAGGAGAATTTCCCTCCTTCCGCCAAAGAGAATATGGAAAAACTAGTGGCCGCTCTGAAGCAGGCGCTGGCGCAGGATATCCAATCCCTGCCCTGGATGAGCGAGGACACCAAGAAACAGGCAGAGGTCAAGCTGGCTGCCTTTCGCCAGAAGATTGGCTATCCAGACAAATGGCGCGACTATTCGAAGCTGGAGGTGAAGCGCGATGATCTTGTCGGCAACCTGCGGCGTTCGGCAGCATTCCAGTGGAACTGGGAAATCAACCATCTGGGCAAGCCTGTGGACGAGAAGGAGTGGGGCATGACACCGCCAACGGTCAATGCCTATTACAACGATGGCATGAATGACATCAACTTCCCGGCCGGCATTCTGCAGCCTCCGTTTTACGACAATGCGAAAGACCCGGCTGTGAACTTCGGCGCCATCGGCGTTGTCATTGGCCACGAAATGACCCACGGCTTCGACGACCAGGGCAGCAAGTACGACGCCAAGGGCAACGTGAAGAACTGGTGGACGCCTGCGGACAAGAAGGCCTTTGACGAGCGTACGGACTGCGAAGTGAAAGAATATGACGGCTTTGAACCTGTTTCTGGAACGCATCTGAACGGCAAGCTGACGTTGGGCGAGAACACAGCCGACAACGGCGGCTTGCGCATCGCCTACCAGGCGCTGATGAGCACGCTGGCCGACGAAAATAAAAGTGCGGACACGAAAATCGACGGCTACACATCGCCGCAGCGGTTCTTTATCGCGTATGCCCAGGTATGGTGTGAAAACCGCACCGCTGAAGTGCAGCGTGTCGCGGCAAAGACCGATCCACATTCGCCGGGGATGTTTCGGGTGAACGGAGTTGTACGGAATTTCGACGAATTCGGCAAGGCATTCGGCTGCAAGAAAGGCCAACCGATGATGCCGGACGATGCTTGCAGGGTCTGGTAGCTGCCAGGGCACAGGGCACAGAAAACCCAGGTCTTAAAAGCGAGACCTGGGGCACCCTCATTTTGCTCAGCAAAAATTTCCTGGCCCTCGTGCTTACGGTTTCAAAGCAAAAAAAGTCTGTACTACAGCAAACATAAAACAGGCCCCAACACGCTTAAGAGAAGTAAATTCTGAGACCTGCGACCTGTGCCCTAAAACGTTTGCGTGTTTTACAATGCAAAGGGGAGCCATTTCCCGACCCAGTTGCCTGCGCCATCCTTTATGGCCAGGATGAAGGAAGCGCATGAAGTTTAGAAAAATTGGCCAGATATCTTTGGCTGCGGTGGTGTCCCTTGTCCTGATGTTCGGAACCACCTCGTGCATGAATGACTACACAGTAGCGTTCGTCTTCACAGTAGGAACCCAGTACAACCAGATCAGTTCTTTCAAAGAAAGCTATGAAACAGGCGCTCTGGTAAACGCGCCCGGCTCGCCTTTCGGCTCCGGCGGGACATCTCCAATTCGCACCTTCGTGCTCAGCGGCGGCCGCTATATGTACGTCCTGAATGAAGGGGCCGAGCAGGTTGATGCGAGCGGCAACATCAGTTACACGGGCGCGAACATTTCGCTCTTCAGTATCGGCGGCAATGGAACGCTGGCCTTCCAGGCGAGCTATACCAGCCAGGGCACGAACTCAATCCGCTTCCTCCCGGATACAACAGGGAAATACCTGTTTGTGCTGGATACCTATGCGCCGGTCGCTACCGGCGCGGTAACGCCGCCGGCCAGCATGAGCGCGGACTATCCGTGCCAGGGACCGGACGGCAAATACTATCCGACGGGTGACATCACCGCCTTCAGCATTGACCCGAATACAGGCCGTCTGTCGATCATCACCAACCAGCAGCAACAGAATTCCAATGGCACCCAGCTGACCTACTTCCCGGTGGGATGTTCACCAGTGGACTTCACCATCTCTTCGGGCTTCGTCTTCACGGCGGATGCCGGCAGCAAGTCTAACAATGACGTGCAAACGGTCTTTCCATATCAGCTGAACGCGTCGAGCGGGCAACTTACGCTGACGCAGAATTCACCACTGGTGATGGGTACCCAAGGGATGACAGCGATCAGCACGGCGCAGGGATCGAACCTGAACGGCAGCAAATATATTTACATTCTGGATGGCGCCGCCAACAGTGGGTCGGGGGAGATTCTTCCCTTCACTGCGGGCACGAATGGCGCTCTGCAGGCACTGACAAACGGCGCTGTGGCCAATGATGCGACTGCATCGAATCCGGTTTCGCTGGTGGTGGACAGCAAAGGCAAGTATCTGTTTGTGGTAAGCGCAGGACCGACGTCAGGCATCGTGAATCCGATCAGCCAGATTACGGGATGGACGATTGACCCGACCAACGGCACTCTGCAGCATATCGCTGGCGAGCCCTTTGGCACCGGATCGGGAGTGAACTGCATTGTCCAGGACCCATCGAACCAGTACATCTATTCGTCCAGCTTTAATGATAGTCAGATCACGGGACGGATTCTCGACCCGAATACGGGCAATCTGACGCTGTTGCGCCGAGGCTCGACGTTTAACTCAGTGGGCAATCCAACCTGGTGCTCTGTGAGCGGGCGCACCACGTAGGCGGGAAACAAGCAACACCAGAGGCAGGCGGCCTGTGAAAAACGGAGGGCCGCGCTACTCAGGAGTGGCCGCACTAATGTAGCCGAAAGCGGACGCGAACTTTTACAATGCAAGGGGAACAACCCCTTAGAAAAAAGAAGCCTGTGCCGCATGGGACAGGATGAAGGAAGCGCATGAAGTTGAGGAAATCGGGCCGGACGCTACTGGCCACCGCAACAACTCTGGGACTGGGTCTCGGTCTTACGTCCTGCAGTCCAAGTAACACTGTTGACTATGTTTATGTCACTGCCTCCAAGGCAAACCCAGGCCAGATCAGCGTCTACAGGGCCGATTCCGAATCGGGAGCGCTGACGCAGATACAGGATTCGCCTTATCCCTCGGGCGGAAGAAACCCGGTCGGCGCGGTAACTTCGCCAGATGGCAAGTATCTCTATGTCATCAACAAGGATGACAACAGCATCGTGCAGTTCGCCATCGGCACCGATGGAAAGCTGTATCCGCAGCAGACCTGCAATACTCCGGGATCTGCGCCAGTGGCGCTGGCGATCAACAAGAGCGAAACGCTGCTCTACATTGTTGACTTTTACTCGCCTACCACGCCAGGCGGCCCGGTTTACAGCAGCGCCAATCCTGGGCCCGGAGCTTTAGTCGCATATACGGTAGACAAGTCGTCGGGCAAGATCGGTGGCGGTAATTGCACTCCAGTCCAGCAGACCTTCGTTGATACGAACAATGTGACCCAGACGGCTACGTATGTTCCGGTTGGCTTCAGTCCGACAGGCGTGAACGCGCTGGCTAACGGCAATTCGGTGTTTGTGAGCGCGCAGGATGCTTTGCCCTCGGCGACGAGCACTCTGGGTGAAGTGGATGCCTTCGACGTGGATTCTAACGGCGTATTGTCAGCAGTAACCAAGTATCCGACCGGCACAACGCCGTCGGCGATTGCCAGCGATCCAACGAACCGTTTCCTGTATGTGACGGACAGCCGCCAGAACCAGCTGATTACTTACACGATTCTTTCGACCGGCATTTTGAATCCCAGCCAGAACCCGCCGATCAAGACGGACACCTTCCCGGTAGCCATCACGGTCGACCCGCGTGGAACTTACATCTACGTTGCTAATTACAATTCCGCTGACGTAACGGCCTACGCGATCAATCAGTCCACCGGAACGCCTTCTTCTGTTGCCGGAGCAAGCTCCTACGCCACGGGCGCCGGACCTTCCTGCGTGATTGTGGAACCGGCCCTGGGACGCTTCATTTACACTGCGAACTTCATCGACAACACGGTCACAGGCTTTCAGTTAAATCCGAACACAGGCGCGCTTACTTCCAACCAGAACTCGCCGTATCTGGCGGCTGGACAGCCGACCTGCGCCGCAGCCATTCCGCACGGCAATCACTCGACACAATCTGTTTCGGCGACTGCCGGCAGCTAAGCAATTTTCCTCATCTTTATGATCAGGCCCGCCCTCACCGGCGGGCCTTTTTGTGTGATTGAATGAGGGATGTGAGTCGTGAATTTGAAGTCGGCAACGTGCACATCGGGTCGGGCAAGCTGTTTCTGATTGCCGGGCCCTGCGTGATTGAAAGCGAAGCACATGCGCGCAAGATGGCGGACGCTATTCAGCGCATTACTTCTGATCTGGGTGTTTCCTATATATTCAAAGCGTCCTATGACAAGGCCAATCGCACTTCGGTTGAGAGTTTTCGCGGGCCCGGACTGATAGAAGGCACGGCCATCCTGCGCCGCCTGGCTGAGGCGACCGGCTTGCCTGTTTTGACAGACGTGCACGAGCCAGCGCATTGCGAAATTGCGGCCGAGGGCGCAGATGTACTGCAGATTCCCGCGTTTCTGTGCCGTCAGACTGACCTGATTCTGGCCGCCGGGCGCACCGGGCGGGCCGTCAACGTAAAGAAAGGCCAGTTCGTCGCTCCTGGAGACATGAAGCACACGGTGGGCAAGCTTTTGACCACTGGCAACAACCGCTTCTTCCTGACAGAACGAGGCGCGAGCTTTGGATACAACAATCTTGTCGTAGACATGCGCTCGTTGCCCATCATGCGGAAGCTGGCGCCAGTGGTGTTCGATGGCACGCACTCCGTGCAGACGCCTTCGGCGGCAAACGGGGTTTCCGGTGGACAGCCGGAGTTTATTCCTGTGCTGACGCGGGCCGCAGTTGCAGCGGGCGTGGATGGAATTTTCCTCGAAGTGCATGACAATCCTGCGGAAGCAAAGTCGGATGGAGCGAATGCTCTCGATCTGAAATACTTGGGCCCATTACTAGAGACGCTTTTGGCCATCCATGAAACGGCTCAGGTGAAGGCGGTTGGCCAATGACGTCTGTCGTGCAGCCGGGGCGCGTGGAAGTCATTACCGGCCCGATGTTTTCCGGTAAGTCAGAAGAGTTGATCCGACGCCTGAAGCGGGCAAGGATTGCGAAACAGCGCGTAGTCTGCTTCAAGCCGGACATCGACCTGCGGTATCACAAGACCGCCATCGCCTCGCACAGCGCGCAGACGCATGACGCCTGCGTAGTCGCTAATGTAGACCGGCTGCGGGAGGCGCTCTTCGCGCAACTCGACGAAATTGAAGTTGTTGGGATCGACGAAGCGCAGTTCTTTGACGAGGGGCTGGTTGCGCTGTCACTGGAATTGATCCATCTGGGCAAGCGTGTGCTGATTGCCGGGCTGGACACGACCTTTGCCGGCGAACCTTTTCAGCCTATTCCCGATCTGATGGCCATAGCCGATGAAGTCGTCAAGCTTTCTGCTGTCTGCATGGCGTGCGGCGCTCCAGCGATTCATACACAGCGCCTGGGCGCGAGCCAGGAATTGGTCGTGGTCGGCGCGGCAGGCATGTATGAGGCGCGTTGCCGGGCGCATTTTGAGCCATTTGCCGATTCGGAACAATTGGAGTTGCCCGTTAGCGCCAAAGCGGTCAGCTAAACTAGTAAAACTGCTGAAAGCGCTGACCGGACCCTAGCTAACCAGTTCATTGCTGACCTCCCTTTAGCCCTTTTCAGGGAACCAAAATCCGCAGTTCCGGTGTCTAAGCAGGTAGAGTGAGCGAGACACTCGGCCGCCGGCGGTTTAAGTTCAACATGCGATAGGCCGCTGACCAGCCTGAGCGTGGGGAATGCCAGACCTCTTGACTATTTGGTACTGTAGGAGGATATTCCGAGGTGCAAGCAGGAACGGCAGTGGGAAATCTGGCGAGCGTTGTTGCCATCCGCCCCGAAGAGGCGGATGTTGTTGCGGAGCTGAAAGCCGGCTCTGAAGAGGCCTTTGCGTGGCTGATCTCGACCTATCACCAGCCTATCTATAGCGTCATTGCGCGTATGCTGCAGAACCCGGCAGACGCCGCCGACGTGACGCAGGACGTATTCGTTAAAGTCTTCCGCGGCATCGACGGTTTTCATGGCGAATCGAGCCTGCGCACTTGGCTCTACCGCATTGCCCTGCACGAAGCGTCCAATCAGCGCCGCTGGTGGTCTCGGCATTGCCGTCAGGAAGTTACCATCGAGGCCGAAACAGGACACTCCGCCGACGGTCAGGCACTCTGCATCAAGGACACTCTGGTCGATGAAAATGAATCGCCTTTTGATATGGCGGCGCATGAAGAAATCCGCGCGCGAGTGGAAGCCGAACTGCGCGAGATCCCCGATCCGTTCCGTTCAGTGCTGGTTCTGCGCGACATCGAAGGCCTGACCTACGAAGAAATCGCCGAGATTCTGAACGTGCAGCTCGGCACGGTAAAGTCGCGACTGATGCGCGGCCGCGCCCAGATCAAAGCACGCCTTACTCCTTTTGCCGAAGCGGCTGCCAAGCATCCAGCCGGAACCGCGCGGCGCCCTGTATCTGCCGTTGCCTGTGTTGTGAAGGAGGCCCAATGAGCAAATGCAGCAGCATTCGCTCCCAATTCTCGGAATACCTTGACGGAGCGATCACGGGAGTGGCCATGCAGGAAGTGGCTGCGCATCTGGAGTCATGTCGGAAGTGCTCTGCGGAATTTGGCCGCTGGCGCGCGACACAACAGATGCTTGCCGCTCTCGGCCCGGCAAAAGCGCCGGAAGATATGGCGCTGCGGCTGCGCGTGGCTATTTCTCAGGAAAAAACACACACACCAAAGCGGAGCCTTGCGCGGTGGCAGGTGCGCTGGCAGAACACAGTCGCCCCTTTTCTACTTCAGGCGTCGGCAGGTCTGGCCAGCGCCGTTCTGTTGATCGGCACCGTCGGGCTGCTGGTGGGCGCGGTCGCCGTCCCTGAAACTGCCAGGGCGGGCGATCAGCCGCTGGGAAATGCCTCGGGGCCGCATTTCCTTTATTCAGCCGCCTCTACGTCCTCAATCGGCGACCGCGGCAATCCTGTGGTAGTTGAGGCCTATGTGGATGGCTCGGGACGCGTCTACGACTACCAGATCGTCGCAGGCCCGACCGATCCTCATACGCGCTCGCAGGTGGAAAACCAGCTTCTATTCAGCGTCTTTGCCCCCGCGCGCTTTTTTGGTCAGCCGGTACGCGGTCTTGTAGTGTTGTCCTTCGCCGGCGTTTCCGTTCAGGGTTAATAAACCTTCCCGCCTTCTTGCGTTGAGTGGATCACTCCCGCATCAATGCTCAACTGATACCTCTCTGAATCGCCGCTCCATAAGCGCATATCAAAGCCGCCGCCGGGCAAGACTTTCTGCACCTGGAAACCTTGCGCTGTGAGCGGCAATCCATCTTTCAGCACAGCTGCTTTTGTCGAGAGAGAAAGGAAGTACGCTGCGCCGGAACCAACAATGGTTGCGCGCCCGTTCGGTTCCATAAGGGCGGCGGTGCGCTCATCGATGCCAATTCCCTTCACCGAAAGCAGCGAGTTGTCATCCAGGATACGCGCCATGAAGACAAGCAGGCGGCCCATGCGGTCGCGGGTGACAAAATGCGTATCCATGATGGTATTTTTCAGCGCGGGATCATTGAGAAAATCATGAGCGATGATTACGCGCGGCTGAAATGGATTGCTGAGCGCCAGCGTCGAGGTGAGGTCCGGACCATCGAACGGATCGTTCTGCGCCGAGTAGACGTACTCGCCCTGCACGGCTAGTCCTGCGCTGGTGCCACCGATTGGGACCTCCTTTTTGATGGCCGCGTTGAGCTGCGTCTGCACCGGAGTTCCCTGCCAGAAGTTGATGTAGTTGGCCTGGTCTCCGCCAGCGATGAAGATGGCTTCCGCCCTGCTGATCGTCTCCGCTACGAAGGGATCGGATGCTGCGGCCAGGTTTGGAATGACCAGCGTCGCTACGGAATTTACATGGCACAAGCCTTGTACATAGGAATTGTATGCGTCCGTGCCCGTAGCGCGCAGGATGAGGAAGTCGCCTCCACCAGACCGCTCGCATAGCCAGCGAAATGCTGGGTCCAGGTCCTTGCCGCCGCCCATGAGGGCGAAGCCGGGTTGCGTTTTGGTTGTGATGTCATTCGGGTTGCCGATTCTGAAGTAGCGGTAGGGATCGGGTGTCTGGGCATATGACGAAAAAACCTGCAGCAACAGAAAGGCAACGGCAACCATACAGCGTTTGCAATAGAACTTAACCATGTTGCATTCAGCTTATAGCCTCAGTGTTCTATTGCCTTGCATTTGTCATATTGATGTCGCGGCGATGGACGCTGGCCTGCACCTCGGGGACGACTCCATCGTTCACAATGACCTCGGTTGGCAACCCGGGCACCAACATGCGGTGCGTGACTTTGGACCGTCCGGCAATGAGAACGCGCGCGGTTTGCGATCCTCCCTGAGAGCGGACAGTTACGGGCACTTCAGCCGCAGCGTAGCCATCGTTTGCCAGATCTATTGCCACGAGATATTGTCCCGCCTGCGATGATGCTGTCGGGTAGACGCCGGCGATGGATAGGTCGGGCAGACCCTTGTCGTGATAGACCCAATCGTCAAAGAACCACTTGAGGTCTTTGCCGCTGGCCTGCTCCACCAGATGCTCAAAGTATTCGGGCGCGGTGTCCTGCTTCGGATCGTAGGCGCGGAGAGCCGCGGAAAGCGCCTTATCACCCGCGAGGTCGCGCAGCATCCAGAGCACATAGGTTGCTTTGTCACGGAAATAGACGGCATCGGAGGCGTCGATGAGCGGTTCTCCGGGACTCTCGCCTGGGCTTGAGGGCTCGCCCAGCGCCAGACCTCCGCGCGTCGCTTCAAGATGTTCGAGCGCAGCATCGCGGCCTTTTGTCTGCTCGATCCATAACGTGCCCATGAAGTTGGGCACACCCTCGTTCAGCCATTCACGCGGCGACTGGAAGTATCCGTGCGCCATGCTGTGGCTCAAGATGTTGGCCAGTTGTTGCGGTTCAAGCATCTGCAAACCGGTTGCGGTCACGGCTCCCTGCTCAAAGGCGGCATCACGCTTCTCAGGCAGGTCGAAGATGGTCAGCGGCTCTTTCGGCTTGCTGCCGAGCCACTGCTCAATGAGCGGCTGCACCATGGTCGCTGCCGTCTGATAGCCCTGAACGTTTGGCTCATCGTAATCGGCGGCAAGGATGCGTATGCCATTCGCTTCATGGGCGATGCGCGGAGCGAGGAACAGGTTGAGGGTTCCGAAGCCGAGGCGCATGGCCGGCAAGGCGAATGTCACAATGCCGGGAAAAGACTCTGTTGGTGTAACTGCCGGAGCCGGGACTGCGACGCAATGCCCGTCGATAACGGCGGCATTCGGCGGTGTTCCGGTGAATTCGGCGGTGACTCGGACTGCGGCCTGTGCATTCTGCGAGCGCAGCTTCTGACGCCCAATTTCAGTGAAAAGCTTCGCGCCATCTCCAAGAGCAGCGGGCAAGGATGACACCGGATACCAGACTGCGTCACCGAAGCCTCGTAGGCCGGTGAAATCCTCGGAGATTTCATCCCAATCGGACTGCTGCGCTAGATCGGTAGGCGCACCGATGGTTTCCAGCCTTTTTATCGAGGCTGGCATTGCGCCGCTGTAAACAATATCCAGCGTCAGCTCTGATTTTGGCGCGAACGGCTTTGGCGGAACTACAACCGCTTCGGTCAACTGGCCGGTGTGGTCGGCGTCGCTGTTGATGAGTTGCTGTGTGAGCTGAAGCTTTTGGCCCTCGATACTGATGGTTTCAAATTTGAGCGATGAAGAAAGCTGTAGAGGAAGTCTGGCCAGGGCCTGCGCGCCGTCATTCCGAACGGTCACATGGGCGCGCACGGCAATGGCCTGGGATTTCAACATCAGATGCACGTCGAGATCATAGGCGGTGAAGGTCAGGGCGGATCGCTCGGCGTCACTAAGTTTCACTTGCGCAGATTGCTGCTCTTTTGCCGCAGGTTGCTCCGCATCACTCGATGAGTGCGAGAAGAGGACCTTGCCCCGAGGCGGCGGAAGCTGGCCTTCCTGATTTTGAGCGGGTGTTTGTTGCGCGAAGGCAACGGCACTGCATATGACTGCCGCGAGAAGCGGCCTTACTACCATCATCAAACTGAACCTAGACCTTTTTGTTTTTTCTGGGGTGCTGATGTCTTTGGCTGCACTTGCGCTGCGCGGCGTTGACGCGCGGCTTCATAAAGCACCACTGCTCCAGCCGCCGAAACATTCAGCGACGCAACTTTGCCCGCCATGGGAATGCGCAGCAAGCGATCGCAATGCCGCCGCACCAGATCGTGCAGGCCCGCGCCCTCTCGTCCCAGAACCAATACACAGTTAGACGTGAAATCGAACTCATCGTAAGACATGGTTCCTCGCTCGTCGAGTCCGACGCACCAGAGGTTGTGTTCCTTTAGTTGTTCGAGAGCGCGGCTCAGGTTGACGACGCGGGCGATGGGCACATGCTCGGCTGCTCCGGCTGAAGCCTTGATGGCCACCGGGCTCAACGGCGCCGAACGGCGCTCGGTTAGGATGACGCCATCTGCTCCGGCGCCATCAGCTGTGCGCAGAAGCGCGCCCAGGTTCTGCGGATCTTCGACGCCGTCCAAAGCCAGCAAGAAGCGCGGCCCAGGGCCGTCGAGCAGGTCTTCGAGTTCGAGCATGGCCTTTGCCCGGACGATGGCCACGACGCCCTGATGTCCAGCGGTTTTGGCCAGCTTCGTCAGGTGGTCGCGTGGTTCAAAGCGCAGGCGAACGCCGGCTTCGCGGCACACGTCGATGACGCGTTGTAACCGCTGGTCATGCCGCTCGCGAGCGAAGCAGATGTGATCGAATTGGCGGCTTCCGGCGCGCAGCGCTTCTTCCACCGGATGCAGGCCGTAAAGAACTTCCATCTTCTCCAGTGTATCGCTTGCTCCGCCCCGCCTATCTGCCGGATAATAATAGTGTTAGTGGACCGCTCCTCACGCTGCGCCGTATGGCCCATCCGCTGCCAGGAATTTCACCATGAGTCCGATAAAAAAAGTACGGAATCTTATTTCTAAAAGCGTCTTTCACGACGCGGGCCACGTCTCTCAACCTAGCATGAGCACGGCATCCCTCTCACTCACAGCACAGACGCGGCAGGAGAATGTCCTGATCGCACAGGGATTGAAGCGCCACGACGAAGGCCTGCTGGATGAGTTGATTGTGCAGTATCAGCACCGGCTGTTGCGATATCTGCTGTACCTGACAGGAAATCGTGAGGTGGCCGAAGACCTCTTCCAGGACACGTGGATGCGCGTGCTGGTGCGCGGCGCGCAATACAATGGCAACGCCCGCTTCGATACGTGGCTTTTCACCATTGCGCGCAATCTCGTGATTGATATGCGGCGCAAGCGGACCATGATGAGTTTGGAAGAATTGTGCGAAAACGCCGAAGATGAGCGTACCTTCGAGGTCCCCAGCAACGGGCCAAACCCGTTCGATCTTTATCAGGGATATGAGAACGGCCGGCTTGTGGCTAAGCTGCTTTTGACCCTCGATCCCCTGCACCGCGAAGTGCTGGTGCTGCGCTTCCACGAAGAACTTTCACTGGACGAGATCTCCCAGGTCACGGCTGCTCCTTTGTCTACCGTAAAGTCGCGCTTGTATCGCGGGCTGGCTGCACTAAAGCCCCGGCTTGAAGCAATGACGCGGCAACAGGAGGCGTTGTGAAGCAACCTGGCCCCCCAACAAATCCACCAGATCCGCAGATGGTGGAAATGCTTGCCGGCATGAACGCTGCCGCTGACAGGCAAATTGTTCAGCGGACGCGGCGTGCTGTGATGCAGGCAGCGGCTGATTTGCGCGAGCAGCGGCGGCGCAATCGCCGGAACATAGCGATTGTATCGATGGTATTCATTGCGCTTTCCGCACTGCTGACACCAGCCATCTGGAGTACGATTGATGATTATTTTGGGGGCGAGCAATTTTTTGAACTACCGGAAATGATCACTGTGCTGGCTCTGGTCCTCTTTTCCGCTGTGCTCGGTGTGCTTCTGATCAGTTTCAGGGACCAGGGCCCCTTGCGCTTCGGGCGGCATGAACGCCGCTAGTTAAATTATGGAGACGAACTATCCAATTCGGACAGAAGAAGAAAGCTCATTCTCCAATGAACTGAGGCTGATTCCGCGTTGGTCTATTGCCGCGGCGGTTTTCGCTTTTGTGGGAATGGAGTATCTCTTCTGGGTAGTCTTTCCCCATGAGAGCCATCATCACCCGCCAATAGGCATCCGCCTCTATCTGGCGATCACTTGGGGCCTTCTCGCTTCTCTTTACATGCTCATGGTGGGCTACGTCAGCAATGATTCTCCACGCCGCGGCATGAGCACGCGCATCTGGATCATCATCTGCCTGGTCATGCCAGGAGGCATTGGCGCCGTCCTCTATTTCCTGCTGCGCCAGCCGATCATTTCTCTCTGCCCAGCCTGCGGTACGCGGGTGCAGAGCGAATACCACTTCTGCCCGCAATGCGCCTATCAGGTTTCCGCAGCATGCGGGAACTGCTATCGCAGCGTGCGCATCACCGACCTCTATTGCGTGCACTGCGGACACGACCTCGCTTCGGACAACCGCCCTGCCCGACTGCACGCGTTCAGCGACTGATATCACGCACAGGTTGCGGATCTGCCGAATGAGCGTGCCTTGAGTACTCGCCAAAGGAGATACGGCAGAATCGAGAGCAAAAGAAGTGTCAGGCAATTCAAAATACTGCCTTGAAGTGAAGGTTCCAGAGCAAATCTCATGCCAACATGTTCAGCCCCGCCGGAAACGCGGCCTGCGTGGATCTGAGCAGTCCCACCGATGAGAGCGATTACGGTAATTCCGAAGGCTGGCCACATCACTTTGAGTCGTTGGCGGGCCGCGATGATTCCGATTCCCCAGCCAATAAGAAGAGGCGCAGTGAAGTAGGTCAGCTTGCCGACGCCAAAATAGAAAATCGCCAAGCCGTGGATGGGTACGAATGGCGTCTCGGTTTCCGGCAGAAAAATCCTCCAGCCCGACCACAAAATGAATAGGGCGAAGCACCATGCCGAGACGAGAACAAAGAGCGGCGCAAGACCGAAGCACGCCCACGGTGCGCGCGAACACCATGATTGAAACTGACGTTTCTCGGTCATCGCCCTGGCAAGATTGTCCATGCTGCCGAGCCTCACAAACGCGGCAGATTCCGCATCCGCGCGGTCGCAGCCTGCCTGCTCTTCTTCCGCAGTCAGATCTGTGAGGTGATCGGCCAACTCACTTAGATAGCGCCGCACATGCCGTGGCGCGACTCCGGCCTGCAACAGACGCTCACGAAGTTCATGGAATGGCTTCGGCATATTTTCCTCCCTTCAGCATCGTTTGAATTGCAGCCGCAAGATTGGTCCAGTTCTGCGCCAGATCAGCCAGACGGCGTGCTCCCGCCGGTGTGACGGAATAATAAATCCGGCTGCGGCCATTCACAGTTATGCGCCGCGACTTTAGCGCTCTGTCATTCTCGAGCGCATGCAGCACCGGGTAGACTACGCCTTCACCAATAGTGATTACCGCTTCGCTGCGGCCGCGGATGGCTTGAACAATCTCATAGCCATACATCTCCTCATGCTGGAGCAGCCGGAGAATGAGAAGTTCAGGGACTCCATTCATGAAATTCGGATTGGTCTCGCACGACGCCATCGAAAGCATTTTATACCTCGTAGTTCAAGGTATAAAGGGAAGAAAATGCTGGCTAACCGCGCCGATCAAATTATCTTTAAAATACCTATTCTAAAAATAGTTATCCTGATATAGTTCGGCAATGGCGAAAAATCCCAAACATCGCGACCTCTTCCCCGGCGCGCTGGAGATCATGATCCTCCAATCACTGCGGCTGAAACCTATGCATGGCTATGCGCTGGTGAAACACATCAAGCAAGTTTCTGACGACCTGCTCCAGGTTGAAGAAGGCTCGCTCTATCCGGCGCTGCAGCGAATGCTCAAAGAAGGGTTGTTGGAAGCTGAGACTGGAACCTCGGCCAAGGGCCGGCCAACACGAATCTATCGGCTGACAGATGCAGGCATTCGTCATCTCGAAAAAGAGGTAGTGAGCTTCGAGAGGATGTTTGCCGGCTTTACTCGTGTGCTTGCCGCAGCTAAAGCATAGGGGGTGTGGATTGTCACTGTTCAGCCGCTTCTTCTTCCGGAATCGCCGATATGATGACATCTCCGTTTCGATTCAGGAGCACCTCGACGAACGGATCGATGAATTGATGGAGGACGGCATGTCGCGCGACGAGGCTGAACGAAGCGCACGCCGCGAGTTCGGCAATGTAACACTCCTCCAGGAGCGGAGCCGCGAAGTGTGGCAGTGGCAGAGACTCGAATCGCTGCTGGTGGACCTGAAACATGTATGCCGCCGGTTGCGGCGGTCGCCGGGGTTCGCAATCACGGTGGTGCTCACGCTGGCCATCGGCATCGGCGCGAATACGGCAGTGTTCAGTGTGCTGAACAGCGTGCTGCTCCGGCCCTTGCCGTACCCTCAACCGGAACAACTGGTTGCGTTACATCTGAACGCCCCCGGTGCCCCTGGGCTGGCCGATTTCCGTGATGAGCTGCGCCTCTCGGCGTCGATGTACCTCACCTTTGCAAAGCATAACCGCGCATTCCAAACGGTAGGGGTGTGGCTGCCGGGAACAGCGAGCATCACGGGCATCGCGCAGCCGGAACAGGTCAACACGGCGCTGATCACGGACGGCGTTCTCCAGACTTTAGATGTGCCGGCCGCCCTCGGGCAATGGCTCACCGCAACAGACCAGGACCCGCGCGGAAGCCATCGCGTAATGCTCAGCTATGGATACTGGCAGCGCCGCTTCGGCGGTGACCCGAGCGTAGTAGGCCGCACCATTGACGTTGACTCCCAGCCGCGTGAGATCGCTGGTGTGATGCCGCGCGGATTCATGATGGTCAATTACGACTTCGATCTGATCATGCCGTTGGCCTTCGATCCGGTCAATGAACCGCTGGCTGGTTTTGGGTACCACGGCATCGCGCGGCTCCGGCCGGGCGTTACTATCTCCCAAGCCAATGCCGATATAACGCGTCTGATCAATGTCTGGATGGACTCGTGGACGAACGGTCCCGGCATTGATCCGTATTTTTATAAAACGTGGAAGATCACGCCTGCGCTTCGGCCTTTGAAGGACCAGGTGATCGGCAGTGTAGGCAATGTGCTGTGGGTGGTGATGGCGACCATAGGGATCGTCATGTTGATTGCGTGCACTAACGTAGCCAACTTGCTCCTCGTACGCGCCGATGCGCGACAACAGGAGCTCGCCGTGCGCTCCGCACTCGGCGCCGGCAGATGGCGAATTGCCCGCGAGCTGCTGTTGGAGAGCGTAACGCTTGGCCTGTTGGGCGGCGCAGTCGGCATAGGAGTTGCGTACGCGGGACTACACCTCCTGACTGCAATCGGACCGGAGAATCTGCCGCGTCTGAGCGAGATTTCCCTCGACGCCCGATCACTGGCATTCACACTGATACTCTCAGTGCTCTCAGGTCTGATCTTCGGGTCCATCCCGGTGTTCCGTTACGCGCTTTCGCGACACGCCGTACCACTTCTCGGCACAGTTCGGACAGCAAGCGTAAGCCACGAGCGCCAGCGTGGACGCAACCTGCTCGTCGTAGCGCAGGTTGCTATGGCACTGGTGCTGCTGATCAGCGCCGTGTTGATGATCCGTACCTTCGATGCGATGCGCCATGTCGATCCCGGCTTCTCCGATCCCTCATCGCTGCAGGTGATGCGCCTTTCAATTCCGGAACAGCTCGTCCGCGATCCCCAAATGGTCCTACGGACTCAGAACAACATTCAGGACAAGCTCGCAGCAATTCCCGGAGTTTTCTCCGCTGGGTTCGCTGCTTCGGTTCCCATGAGTGGAGCAGAACCGAATTGGGATGAAATCTACGCAGAAGGGAAAAAATCGGAAGGCGAGGATACACCCCTGCGCCTCTTCAACTACGTTTCGCCAGGTTACTTCTATACTGCCGGCACAAGAATCGTTGCCGGACGTGATTTCACATGGGCGGATATATACGGGTTGAGACCCGTGGGCATCCTGTCCGAAGGCCTGGCTCGTGAGCTATGGGGGTCGCCCAGCGCAGCAATTGGCAAGCGCTTCCGCGAATTTCCCAGCATGCCGTGGCATGAAGTAGTCGGTGTAGTCCAGAATGTGCGTGAGAACGGTGTCGATCAGATCTCTCCTGCAACTGTGTACTGGCCATCGCTGATGGGCGATCTTTACGGTCCTGGACCGGTCAATGTAAGGCGCAATGTCTACTTCGCGATGCGCAGCAACCGCGCCGGAACACAAGCATTTATCCACGAAATGCAGCAGGCCGTCTGGGCAGTGAACTCGAATCTGCCGTTATCTGACATCAGCACCATGCAGGAGATCTACAGCGAATCCATGGCGCGTACCTCGTTCACGCTTGTCATGCTGGCCATTGCAGGGATGATGGCGCTCGCTCTCGGCATCCTCGGCATCTACGGCGTGATCTCGTATGCCGTCTCGCAGCGCGCACGCGAGATCGGCATCCGCATGGCGCTGGGCGCGAAAAAGAGTGAACTGGCGTGGATGTTTGTTCGCTCAGCGCTGGTGCTTACCGGAGTGGGCACGGCTGTTGGCCTCGGCGCGGCAGCCATACTGATGCGTCTCATGCGAACGCTCTTGTTTGGCATCAGCCCACTCGATCCGGTCACGTTCACAGCCGTACCGCTTGTCCTCGTTGCCGCAGCGGCGCTGGCAAGCTATCTGCCAGCGCGCCGCACCGCTGCTGTCGATCCAGTCGAAGCGCTTCGGGCCGAGTAATTACGGCTGTCACTGATCGGAGGCCTCTGGAAGCCTAGAGGGATTGCTCCTGGTAGGCCTGGCAAATCGCTGGGGGTTCAGCTGATCGGTGCCTTCCTCGATCAGGTAGAATTTGTCGGCTTCTACGTTGTGGAATGTTTGTTGTAGACCGCTGGGCCATTTGATCTCGACCGTTTCAGCACGAGCGGTTTTCCCCAAGCCAAAATTCGCGCGCAAATCGCTTTGCGAAAGGTAGCTCCCACCACCTTCAATTTCTCGAATTTGCGAAATGCCGCCAGAGAGAATCCGTATCCGAGCCCCCATAGCGTCACGATTGCTCTTAGTTCCCACGAGTTTGAAATTCAGGAAGTGATTGCCATTACCGCCGCTATTGTGCAGTAACAGAGGCGCATCTCCGTTGTTGGCGACCACAACATCGACGAATCCGTCATTGTCAAAGTCCGCAAACGCGACCCCGCGACCAGCATAAGGGGTATCAAACCCATTCCCCGCTGACTTGCTCACCTCCACAAATTTGCCGTTATGTTCATTGTGAAAAAGAGAGTTCAGCTGCTTGTAGTGCGTCCCCGGCGACGCCTGCTCCACTTCGGGATACACGTGACCGTTGGCAATAAACAGATCGAGCCAACCGTCGTTGTCGTAGTCGAAAAAACCTCCGCCAAAGCTCAGGACATTATGAGTCGCCCGCGTAATTCCGGACTGGTCGCTGACTTCGTCGAAGAAGCCCTTGCCATCATTCAGCCAAATGTGGTCAGAAGCTAGTTGAAAATCAGAGATGTATAAATCGAGCCAGCCGTCGTTATTGAAGTCTCCAAGCGAGATACACATCGCAGCCATCACGCCACCCTGTTCTCTGAAGGCCATGCCGCTGAGTCCGCCAATCTCCTCAAACGTGCCATCGCGTTTGTTGTGGTAGAGATAAGCATTCAGCCCATCGTTGGCGACGAAGAGGTCGGGCCACCCATCGTTGTCATAATCAGCGGCGCCTACCGAAAGATTCTTTCCCTCACGCTGATAGATTTTGGCTTTGGCGGTAACGTTGGTGAAGGTGCCATCTCCATTGTTGTGATAGAGGGCGTCGGGACTGCCATGGTAAACATTGGGAGGACAACTGCTTTGTACTCCGCCCAGGTCGCAATAGCGCTTGTCACCCAGTTCGACGTAACTGCCGACGTAGAGATCGAGCCGGCCATCGCGATCATAGTCAAAGAATGTCGCTCCCGAATGAAATGCGCCTGACTCTGTGCCGGCAACTCCAGCCTTGTCGGTTACATCGGTAAATGTCCCATTTTCGTTGTTGTGATAAAGAACGTTGCGGCCGTACTGGGTAACGAACAGGTCGGGAAATCCATCGTTGTCGTAATCGCCCCAGACGCATCCCAACCCGTAACCCGTACCAAGCACCCCTGCCTTTTCGGTTACATCAGTAAATGTGCCATTGCCATTGTTGCGATAAAGCGCGTTGCGAACAGAGATGCCACGGTTGTACAGATCGCGCCCGTTTACAAAATAGATGTCGGGCCACCCATCGCCGTCAAAGTCGGCCACGCAGACTCCAGGGCCGAACTCCTCTCGGTTGATGGAGATGCCTTTGTTGCCCTTGAAGTGAATAAACTTGATGCCAGCCGCCGCCGTAGAGTTCTTGAATTCAATGGGACTCGCCTGTTGTGCCTGTGCATGGCTCGAAATCCAGAGCGAGGCAAAAAGTAGACACACGAGGAAGAACACGCCAAACTTAACCCTCACGCACCGGTATTTCGAACAAGACAGGTTTATCACTGTGGAAGTTCTTTCAGAAGTCCTCTACCAGCCAATCTACTTGTTGTGGCGTTGCCGTGAAACAACATTCGGGTTCCAGAACGAAAAGTTTCGAGGTTCCCCGGCTGCTATCCCCTCTATGAGCCCCGCGTTTGACCGCCCTTTCCTCCGCTTCCTATACTTAATGTTTATTCACTTATGGCCATGACCGCCCTAATCATCGATGACGAAGAGCTTGCGCGCGAGGAGTTGAAGTATCTGCTCGATATGACAGATGTGGAAGTACTGGCGCAGGGCACGAATGGCATCGAGGCTGTAGACCTGATCCGCAGACATCAGCCAGACGTGGTTTTTCTTGATGTGCAGATGCCTGGGCTGGATGGATTTGCCGTGCTCAAGAAGCTGCTGGAACACAGCGAGAGCGAGCATATACCGCAGATTATTTTTGCCACCGCTTTTGACCAGTATGCGGTGAAGGCTTTCGATGTGAACGCCATCGACTATCTGCTCAAACCATTTGACAAAGATCGCGTTATGCAGGCGCTGGAACGCGCAAGGCTGCGGCTGCAAGAAATACATTCGCTTGACGAAAGCATGTCGAAACAGACCAGTCTGGACGGCGATGTCCGCATTGGCGCGCTGCTCAAGCTCATTGAGCAACAACAGCAAGCTCCAAAACACAGCGGCAAGATCGTGCTCCAGGCGCACAGCCGTTTGTTGCTCATCGACCAGAAGGACATCTGTTACGCCTCAATTGATGAAGGCGTAATTACGGTGGTGACACCGACTCTTGAAGGTCAATCAAAGTGCCGCACACTGGAAGAACTGCTCGACCTGCTCAACCCCTCGACCTTTTGGCGAGCGCATCGTTCTTATGTGGTGAATATCAATCGCATCAAGGAAGTGGTGCCGTGGTTCAAGAGTAGCTATCAACTGCGCATGGACGACAAAAAGCAGACCGAGATTCCCGTGAGCCGCGCACAGACGCGCAGGTTGCGGGAATTGTTCAAGCTGTAGAGATCTCCGCAGACTTTCACTTATTATTGTTGCGAATTTTCAAGGCGAGCGAGATGCCGACAATTTCATTGGTGTCCCAGCCTTCGGGCAGGTTCACTGACTGCAGCATGTAATAAGGCCTGATGGAAAACGAGCCTGCCACGGGTAGTCGGACACCCACCTGGAAGCGGCTCTGTGTGAAGCTGCTTCCGCCGTTGGCGAATGGGTTGTTGCCTGGGACTATGAAGAATTCATTATTCAGAACCAATACAGGACGTCGCGTCATGCGAAGCGGCAAGGTATATTCAACGCCCGGCCGAAATCGAAGGCGTGCTGAAGCAGGGCGATTGTCCGGGAATCGTCCTTCGATCAGCGTCCGAAGGATGGGACGCCACGGGCCCCGCGACGTACTGAAAGTCAGATTGAGTTGCAACCGGTTCTCATACGCAATGGAGGGATTGCTGGGAAAGCGTTGATAGCGATAGATCGGTATCAACGTGAACCATGGCTTTAGGCGGAAAGCTAGACCTCCCTGAACGAAGTACTCAAAGAAGTTCGAGAATTGCTCATCGAAGCGTTCGTGAAATTCAATTTCCAGAGACTTATTAGGCGATAAGCCAGTCGAGAGTCCCTGGTCGAGCCAGAGCCCAATCTGTTTCTCGTCTTCCGGGTCCTCAGGTTGTTGTTGCTGCGCTCCGACCGGAAGAGCCAGCGCGCAACTGAAAAGCACAACGAGCATGAGCACACCACGCGCTATACGAGGACCCGCGCTTATTGCCATGGCTTTCTTAACGATACATATCACGGGCTGAATACTAGTACCAAAAAAATAGCGAACATGGACAAGTGAACGGCGCCCTCGAGCATCGTGGTGCGCCATCCGGTAAATGTCAGGATGCTAAGGATCAAAGTGGCAACAAGCAACGCAATGCTCGCCGGCGGCAACCCGAGGACCACTGTCTGTCGTGTGTAAAGGCCAATGGCCAGCATAGCCGGCAGAGTAAGACCAACGGTGGAGGCGACGCTGCCGAGGCAAAGGTTGATGGCTCTGGTGAGTTGATCGCCACGTATGGCGATGAGTGCAGAAACACCTTCGGGCGTGAACACCAACATTGCGATAATGATGCCGCCCAGTGCAGGCGGGGCACCGCTTGCGGCGATGCCGTGGTCGAGCACTTTGGCCAAACTCTTAGAGAGGATGACAATGGGCAGAATATTGATGAGCAACATGGCAACGTGCGGCGTCAGCTTGCCCCTGCGCAGTTTGGGTGCAGGCGAAACTTGAGGTGGCGCTGCATCCGAGGCCGAGGGTGCCACGAAATAACCCCGATGCCTTCCGGTCTGAAGCCAAAGGAATAAACCGTAAAGGACGATCGTGAGAATGGAAAAAGCTACTGACTGAAAAGTCGTCAACGACCCATCTGGCGTAGAGGTGGTAAAGCGCGGAAGTACCAGGGCAATAGTGGTTAAAGGAATGATTACGGCAAGATAAGCTGATGCACCTTGCAGATTGAAAGCTTGCTCATGATGGCGTATGCCACCGACCAACAGGCCCAACCCGACCACACCGTTGAGCACGATCATGACCACGGAGAACATCGTGTCACGAGCGAGCGTGGTGGCGCCTGATGTCCCAAGCATGACCGCGGAGATCAGGGCAACCTCGATGATTACGATGGACAATGTGAGAATAAGAGTGCCGAATGGCTCACCGAGCATTTCGGCCAACTCCTCTGCCTCATGGACGACGCCGAATGCCACCCAGACGATGATTGTAAACAGCCATACAAACAGACCGAGTGCAGCCCTGTGACTGTTCAACGCAGCCATCCACTTCCCACCAAGAATTAGAAATAATGCGACCGAAACCCAGGCGATGAAGAGCCGGACAAACGATTTGGCCTGAACCATCTAAATAGCCTCAGGTGCTGCTAGTACGAAAGCGATGCGGCATCCCCGTGCCCACGAGATGCAGGAACCCTTGTCTGTACCTTAAAAATACACGCACATCGTTTGTGCAGACGGAACCGTGGCTTCAAATCCGGTCTCCCCGGCACAGCACAGTGTAGCCTGGCTTTCCGCGCTTATTAATATGAAAAGTAGGCAACTTAGGGCGCTGAGGAACCCGGAGGCAGGTCATAAACCTCAATCGCTCCCTGGCGCAAAACAGCAAACCTCAGCCCATCGGGAGAAAGCGCGTAGTTCTGTCCTGCGCTCAAAATCGGCGTAGCGTTCTTAACCAGCCGCAGTTGACCCGTTTGCGTATCGAAGACACCTACCATCTGATTCGCAATGTTGGTTTCATCAATCGGATCCATGATGCCTACCGGGTGATTGACCTGCAAGGAACTATATGCGAAGCGGCTTCCGTCCTGCGTTAGCTGAAATGTGGGCCAGATGTAGCGGCTTTCCCAGCGCTGCTGCCATAGTGTCCTGCCGTCGAGAGTGACGGCGAAGACCTGATGATCGTCACCGGACCTGGGGCAAGTCATCACCAGCGTGACATTGCTGCTCATGGTTTCTTCTGTTGGATGACAGGCGGACTCGACTTGGGTGATCGTCCGCGCATCGCCATGAAAGGGCAGATATCGAATGAGCCATCGGTTCTGGTTGCCGGGAATAGCTTCGATGCGGCCTTCGCCCACCATCGGAATTTCTACGGCATTCAGTGTCTCGGCGCGGGCAATGAGCGTGCGTGTTTCGGAGCGCAGGATGAGGATTTGAACCGGCTTCGATTCCGGTGGAGGATCGCCCAGCGTAGGCGCAGTGCTGGCCACCGTCTCCGGCTTCTGTTTCTTGCCTTCCGCCTCCACCACAATCAGCTTTCTATCAGGAGAAATCTGGACTGATTCGAGCGCAGTATCGACGCTGATATAAGGGTGCAGTTCCAGCGACGAGTCGGTGAGATAGAGGCTGCTGCGCTCCCTTACGAGAAAGTGGCCGTCAGCCAATCGCCACATATAACGCGAGCGGTCGTGCATGCGCCAGTCGGCCTCCGCCATAACCTTGCCATCGGGCAATTCGAGAACAATGGCGTGGATCATTTGGTCTTCATCATCGGGGGGATCGTTCGGCAGGCGCTTCATCAATCCCGGCATGCGGAAAGTGAAGAGCAGGTGGTCTTTATCGATGAAGTCGAGAGAAATGGATGAAAGGCGCGCTGTCAGATAAAAAGAGCTTGGCGCAATGTAGCCGAGAGGAGCAATGGGAATGCGAAAATCCGGCTTTGGTCCTGAATCATTATTCTTCTCGCCTCGCGCAAACTGAGAAACACAAAGCAGGGCCGCGAGAAACACCGGCAGCATTCGGACTGCTCTGAGACCCATGCCCAACATTCTCCTACAAAAAGGAAACGATTGACTTTCCTGCTGCGTATGTTTTTGATAACGCTAGCTTGCCTTGTTACCCCAGTGGCAACCTTTTCGAGGCCTATATGAACTTTTTGAGAAAGTCGCTTGTCTCCGGCATGATGCTTGCCGGATGCCTGGTTCCAGCCGCTATCAGTGCACAGGATGGCCCGGCGCAGAAGAACCTCAAGGCGCTTGATCCTAAATTGATGGATACAACCGCCGATCCATGCGTGAATTTCTACCAGTACTCCTGCGGGGGATGGGCAAAACAGAACCCGATTCCCGCCGATGAGTCTTCTTATGGACGCGGCACGGAACTTGAAGACCAGAACCGGCTCGTGCTCAAGTCCATTCTGGAAAAAGCGGCTGCCGGGGGGCCGGAACGTTCTGCGAACGAGCAGAAGATTGGCGACTACTATGCCACCTGCATAGACACGAACGCGGTCAAAGAGGCCGGATTGAAACCTCTACAACCAATGCTCGACCGCATCGCCGCTCTCAAGTCAAAAGACGGTTTGCCGGAACTGACTGCATACCTCGACAGCATTGGCATCGGAACATTCTTCGGTTTCACGTCTGACCAGGACTTCAAGGACGCAACCCAGGAGATTGGCGAATTCGATCAGGCCGATCTTGGGCTTCCGGAAAAGGGCTATTACGACCGCACTGACGAAAAGTCCGTAAAGCTGCGCGACCAGTACAAGGAGCATGTTGCGCGCACATTTGAGTTGCTGGACGAGACGCATGAGCAGGCGGCGAAAGATGCCGATACGGTCCTGAAAATTGAAACCGAGTTGGCGAAGCACTCGCTAACTAACGTCGAGCGGCGCGATCCGCAGGCGCTCTACCACAAGATGACGCTGGCCAGTTTCGACAGCAGCACGCCGAACTTTGCATTCACGAAGTACCTGCGCGCACTGGATACGCCCACGGTCGAGTCCCTCAACGTGACGGAGCCGAAATTCTTTACCGGGCTGAACGAAGTGCTGGCTTCCACCGATCTTGATTCGCTCAAAACCTATTTGCGCTGGGCGGCGATTCGGCAGACCCCGAGCACAGCGCTGCCACAATCGTTGGATGACGAATCGTTTAATTTCTACGGCAAGATTCTCGAAGGCCAGCCAGAGCAACAGCCGCGCTGGAAGCGCTGCGTTCGCGCAACCGACCGTGCCTTGGGCGAGGCCCTCGGGCAGGTCTATGTTGCCCAACGTTTCAGCCCGCAGGACAAACAGCGGACACTGGAACTGACGCACGACATTGAAGCCGCGATGGACCACGACATCGACCAGCTTGAGTGGATGAGCGCCGCAACAAAGACGCGAGCCAAAGATAAACTGCACTCAGTCGCCAATAAGATTGGCTATCCCGACAAGTGGCGTGACTATTCAAACCTTGAAGTGGTGCGCGGAGACGCTCTCGGTAACGCACGGCGCGCAGCGGCATTTGAAGTGCATCGGCAGATCAACAAGATCGGCAAACCCGTTGATCGCGGCGAGTGGGGCATGACTCCGCCGACCGTGAACGCTTACTACAACCCACAGATGAATGACATCAACTTCCCCGCGGGCATTCTGCAGCCCCCTTACTTCGACCCGCGTCAGGACGATGCCGTCAACTACGGCGACGCCGGCGGTGTGATCGGCCACGAGCTAACACATGGCTTTGACGATGAAGGCCGTCAGTTCGATGCGGAGGGCAATCTTAAAGAATGGTGGACTCCGGAAGATGGGAAAAAATTCACTGAGCGCGCCGATTGCGTGGTAAAGGAATACGATGGCTTTGTTGCCGTCGATGACCTGCATGTGAACGGCAAGTTGACGCTCGGTGAAAACATCGCCGACCTCGGCGGCTTGAAGCTGGCATTCCTCGCTTATCTCGACCGCGCGCAGAAGGCTGGCGTCGATCTGACAAAGAAAAGCGATGCGGAGTACGGCGGTCTGACTCCAGAACAGCAATTCTTTGTTGCGTACGGACAGGGCTGGTGCCAAAACAACCGCCCTGAAGACCTGCGCCTGCGCGTCCAGGTCGATCCGCACTCCCCGGAGGAGTTCCGCGTCAACGGCGTGGTCGTAAACCTGCCGCAGTTCCAGAAAGCGTTCAACTGCAAGACCGGTCAACCAATGGCTCCGGCAAAACGCTGTGCCATCTGGTGATTTGCCATCAAGGCAAACGCGCCTTCGGCGCCAAGCCCGGCCTCGCGCCGGGCTTGTTTCTTTATGGAGCGACCTATCGACATTCCTGACGTTTTCCGTGGTGAAATTCCGCAACATGAATCGGAGAGCACGAACCGCGAGCTTATGCCACAGTGGATATATGCCATCCATTACCACCAGCAGCGCACATACGCAGAGCCGTGCTCTCATGGGATATGCGGCGTGCGCGCTGGCTGGATGCTTCTGGGGCACGGGGTTCTTCTTCGGGAAAATTGCGCTGGCTGAGATGTCGGTAGGGCACATGGTGCTCTACCGGTTTCTCTTCGCCTGTCCACCTTTCTTTTTTGTCGTGCGGCGGCCGCGGTTCAGCCGTCGCGACTGGATGCTTTTGCTGCTGGCGTCGTTCCTCGGCTTCCCCGTGCAGTACCTGTTGCAGTTTCAAGGGCTGGCCATGACAACGGTGAGCCATGCAGCGCTTATGGTAGGCACGATGCCGGTGATTCTCGCCGTCGGCGCGTCCATCTTCGCCCATGAGCGGCTCGACTGGATCGGCTGGCTGGCTCTGGTTGGATCGACAACAGGAGTGTCATTGATTGCCCTCGGCGGTGGACATCGCGGCTCTCCAGGACAGGGTCCAACGCTGGCAGGCGATATGCTGATTGTGCTTTCGCTGCTGATCGCCCTGGTATGGGTTTTGCTGAACAAGCATCTGATGCTGGGGCACTCGCCCTTGGAAGTGACGGCGTATGGCCTGCTCGCGGGTACGATCATGATTGCTATCTGGGTCATACTCAGGGATGGGCTGCCACCGGTACACGGAATCAGCATCAAGGTTTGGCTGGCGCTGGCTGCCAGTGGACTGCTGTGTAACACCGCCGCCATGCTGCTTTGGAACACAGGCATCCATCGCGTTCCAGCATCGCGAGCCGGGGTTTTTCTGAACATTGAGCCGGCTTTAGGCTCGCTTCTGGGCGTAAAGCTGTTGGGAGAGCGGCTGGGCCCGCTGGCATGGGTTGGAGGCGGGCTGATTCTTGCAGCAGCGATTACGTTAACCAGCGCCGGCAAAGGGGTGGAAGAGGTCATAGTTGAATGATCCATAGCTAAATAGCACAAATTCAATCACGTGGTGATCCTGCTTTCTATCTACGAAGATTTCAATGAAATTCCTCCGCTGCTATAAGTCATTTCATGTTAGTGTTTTGGCGATTCAGAACTCGCCCATCCGGCGTATCCCAAAAGGAGGAATGATCTGTGTCACCAACACTGATTCGTCGTTCAATTGCGGAGTTTGTGGGTACATTCTGGCTGGTTTTTGGAGGGTGCGGATCGGCTCTCATCGCAGCAGCATTTCCTGAGTTAGGAATTGGCTTTGTAGGCGTTGCCTTTGCCTTTGGGCTGACGCTTCTGACGATGGCTTACGCCATCGGACATATTTCCGGGTGCCACATCAATCCCGCAGTCACCTGCGGGCTGGTGGCCGGCAAGCGCTTTCCGGCAAAAGACTTGCCCGCGTATGTTGTCGCACAGGTGCTGGGCGGAATTGCAGCTTCGGCAGTGCTGTATGTCATCGTTACCGGCAACCCGGCGTTCAATGCGGCGTCGAGCAGCTTTGCCTCCAATGGATTCGGCGCACACTCGCCCGGCGGATACTCGCTGCTGGCCTGCTTTGTGGCGGAGTTCGTGCTGACCTTCTTCTTCCTGTGGGTCATTATGGGATCGACCGACAAGCGCGGTGTCCCAGCCGGCTTCGCGCCTCTCGCCATCGGCCTGTGCCTGGTGCTGATTCACCTCATCAGCATTCCGGTCACGAATACGTCGGTCAACCCGGCGCGGAGCACCGGGCCTGCAATTTTTGCGGGATACTGGTGGCCTTTGCAGCAACTCTGGCTTTTCTGGGTGGCTCCCATTCTCGGCGCAGTGGCTGGCGGCTGGGTCTACCTTTTCCTCTTCAGAGCTCCCGATAAGAGCTTTGATGGCGAGCAGTATTAACCTGCAGGAGCGGCATTGAGCAGGATATATTGCCGCTCCTCCACCGCTGTGCTTGGCAACTCAGCAGCGGTCAGAGTGACATTGCGCTCAACCAGCAGTTCATCGCTTTCCCACGATTCGTGCAATTGATATTGCGGCTCTATACTTGCCATGGGCGGCAATGGAAGCTTATTGCCGGTGACAAACCGGTGACTTTCCAGCGGCAAAACCGCGCAGGCAAAGGGCTATAATCTGTTCCATCATGCACAGGCGCTATAGAGGCGGACAGGAATGCTTCGGTCCCCGCGAGTATGCGCCTGGAGCGCGCGTTCTCGCTCTCTGCCTGCTCTTCGCTGTGCTGGCATGGGACTACACTGCCACCGTTCTTAACCCGAACGAGCTTCCTGCGCTTTTCTGCAAGCGGCTCGCTCATCACGCCACCGACAGCCGGATGTGCTGTCCGCTGCCGGTTTCATTGCCGGCGCGGCGTACGCAACAAAACAAATGCTGCGAAGCGCCCGCGCCGACACAGGATGCCGTTCCGTCCGCGAAACAATCAGGGGCATCGAATGCAGCCTGCTGCGCACTAGTTACCGCGCTCGCACCTTCTCGGCGGACCGCGTCTCTTCCGCCCCAATTACATCGCGGTAGGCTATATGAGCGTGAGGTCTTCGATTTGAAAGACATGCGGATTTAGAATCCCTCTCAAGCAAAGTGTGTCTATACGCGCGTCTTTGCGCGAACAACACCAGCTCTTAAACCTGAGAGGAAATCATGAAAACCAGAATATGGATGCTGGCTGCAATGCTCGTCGCCTCGATGTGGGCAATGACCGCAGCCGCTCTAACAACCACACACAGCGCTTGTTGCGCGATCTGCTTAAACGGCGACTGCTGCGCTTGCTGCGCCAGCCCATGCTGCACGGACAAGTCGTGCTGCACTGACGACTGCTGCTGAACTTGAAGGCCCGGGAGCTATCCTTCCGGGCCTTTATCTGTCTTACTTCTCATATTAGCGATTAAATTGATTTAGTAGTTTTTATCCAGACACGCACTATTTTTTTGGACTTCTTCCGAAACGGATTTCCAGCTTCTTTCACTACTCGTTCGTAAGACATCTGGGCCTCGGGGCCAAATCCCCACAATTTAAGAAAGAAAGAAGCAGGAACGATGAAACAGCGTATGATCTCTCTCGTTTCGGCTCTGCTGATAACTGCGCCTCTGGCAGGCATAGCCCAGCAGCCACAGCTGCAACAGCTGAAGCCGAATGAACTCGCGACTAATGTAGCGGGTGTAACCACAATCGCAGCTCCTCCGGCAGGGTTTGATCCATTGAGCGCCTCCGATCAGGATCTGGAATTCTACGGCTTTCCGCCAAAGCCGGATCAGGTCGCGGCTCCCAAAGCTTTTGCGAGCTGGCAGAAAGCCATGAAGGCATCAAAGAATCGCATCACGCCTGTGCTTGAAGTCACCAAGAACTTCGCTGGTCCAGCTAAGTTGAAGGCCGGCTCAGCTGCGCCAGCCAGCGGCAACGCAGCCTCGTCCTATAACTGGAGCGGCTATGTCAACCTGAATGGAGTAACAAAGTACGGTAGCTCTTCCTTCTACTACATTATTGGCGACTATGTTGTGCCCGTTGCCCGCCAGGCATACAGCAAGTGCGACGGAACCTGGGACTACTCAGTAACGTGGGTCGGAATTGACGGCTGGGGATCGGGTGACGTGCTCCAGGCAGGTAATGAAGCCGACGCATACTGCGCTTTAGGTGGAGCAATCAAATCCACGTACTATTCAGCCTGGTATGAGTGGTATCCCTATGGTTGGACACGCATCTCCAGTCTGCCTATTGTTCCCGGCGACGATCTCTTTGTTGAAGTCTGGAGCACCTCTTCGACCGCGGGCCATGCCTATCTGGTCAACTACAACACCGATCAGTATGTAATCATCAACTTCTCCGCGCCTCCGGGAACACAGCTTGTTGGCAACAGCGCGGAGTGGATCGTGGAGCGTCCGGGCGTTGGCGGTGGGTTGGCAACGCTGGCGAACTATATCTCGGATTACTTCTCGGATGCGTATGCCTATAACTTCGGCTATAGCGCCGTCGATCCGGGCAGCGCGGGATCATTCCCGGTCACGATGCTGGACAACAACGGCTATGCCATTTCGTATCCTACCCCGCTGGGCGTAAATGCGATCTGGATGCAGGATGAAGGCTCAGCCCGGTACTGATTTTCGGACTATGCCTTGTGAATGACGGCGCGAACCTGCGCCGTCATTTTGTTTTATAGTTGTGAGTGGCAAGCGATACAACGATCACTATAGAAGAATTACTTAGTAAATCACAGTAACGTAGTTAGATCATCATTCACTAATTATTGGTGATTTATCCAGGGCCTCTGGGCCACACCCCTGACAACTCAATATGAAAGAAGCAGGACGATGAAACAGCATATGCTCTCAGTCGTTTCGGCTCTGGTCCTTGCTGCGCCTCTGGCTGGCGCCGCTCAGCAGCTGAAACCGAATGAACTTGCGACCAATGTCGCAGGTGTAACCACAACTGCGGCCCCTCCGAAATACTTCAATCCCTTGACTGCCTCCGATCAGGACCTGGACTACTATGGTTTCCCGCCTCGGCCGAATGAGATTGCGGCACCGGAAGCATTTGCAACCTGGCAGAGAGCAATGGCCACCTCTAAGACTCGCGTCACACCAGTACTCGAAGTCACCAAAAACATTACCGGCGCAGCTACGCTTCAAAATAGTGCTGTACCGCCCAGCGGCGGCGCAGGGCCTGCCACGTCCCCCAGCTGGGCTGGCTACGTCAACACAAATGGAGCTACCACGTATGGCAGCTCTTCCTTCTATTACATGATTGCGGATTATGATATCCCGAACCTCCGGCAGGCCATTTGCGACGGCACATGGGACTATGCGGTAACGTCGGTAGCAATTGACGGGTGGGGATCGAGCGATATGCTTCAGGCTGGGACTGAAGAGGCTGCATACTGCAGCGGCACCACCCGGGCTAGCTTTTACGAGGCTATATATGGATGGTATCCCTATGGCTTGACCGCCATCTCCAGTTTGCCAGTTGCTCCCGGCGATGAGCTGTTTGTTGAAGTATGGGATACTTCTGCAACGAGTGGGCACGCTTATATATCGAACATCTGCGCCGGCAAATATGCGATTGTGAATTTCTCCGCTCCCCCGGGAGTTCATCTGGTCGGCAACAGTGCGGAGTGGGGCATTTCTCTTGGTGGAGGTCTAAGTAAACAAATAAATTACATCTCTGAATATATGTCGAATGCTTATGCCTATAACTTCGGTTACAGCGCAGTCGACCCAGGCAGCGCTTCATCCTTCCCGGTAACTATGGTGAATGGCGGAATTACGATTGCATCTCCGACGTTGCTGGGGACAAACGCGATCTGGATACAGAATTGAGAATATAGCTGATTGCTGATTTTCGTAATTTGTAATGACGACGCGGGCGCGCGTCGTCATTTTTTGTAAGCTCTAGCTAATGATCTCGAGCCTTTACAATTCCATCGCATACTGTGTCGATGCGCCAACCAACTGGGCAGGCTTCGGCTCGCTTGCCAAATCCATCACCAACCTTTCGAGCACCAGTTTCTTATCAGGAGGCTGCGAGCGAAGTTCTAGATCAGCGCGGGCGATGAGGCGCAGGGCGCGGGTTAGTTCGCGTTTCGATTTGTAGCGACGGGCCTGGCGAATCAGATCTTCAGCGGCAAAGGGCGGCATGCGAAAGCCCTGCCATAGCGCCTGCCAGATGGCACGCGAATCGCGCACGTTCTTTTCCAGGATAACCAGCATCTGGCGGAAGGTGCGCGCCAGCATGTAGAGGTGTCCGATGGCCGCGTCTTCGCCGCCATCGGAGGCGTTCAGTAAACCGTCGAGCAATGCCAGAGCTCGCTTTTTATCTTTGGCCGAAATTGCATCAGTCAACTCATAAAGCGAGCGCTGCTTCGCGGCGAGGACCATAGTTTCAACATCGCCCAGGGTGATGAGCTTCCTCGCGCCAGCGTAGAGCGAGAGCTTTTCAAATTCTCCGGCAATGAGCATCATGTCAGCGCCAAGCGCGTCGACCAGCTCACGGGCAGCATCCTGTTCGAGCTTGATCTGCTGCTTCTCGGCTTCGGCGAGTAGCCAGCGAAGTGCATCCGCTTCATCGACGCGGGCCAGCTCGACCATACCGCAGCGGTCACCCAGCGTTTCGCGGATACGCTCGTAACGGTCTTTGTCCGTCATGTCCATGCGGCGCGGGTCGGATGGAATGCGAATATGGTCGGCGACGAATAGCAGCAGCGCCTGCGGGTTCGGCGAGCGAAAGTAGCCGTCGATTGCCGCGAATTCATCTTTCTTAGCGCCGCGTGTGTAAAGCTGCTTCAGGTTGCGGATGAACAACACCTGGAACGGGGCCATGAGCGACGGCGTCTGCGCGCGGTCGAGGGCTTCAAAGATGCTGGTTTCAGCGAGATCGATGTCCGACAGGCAGAAGTCGCGCAGGTCAGCGGGAACATAGGCT
>NZ_DASQIX010000102.1:0-61651 GCF_035631355.1 Alloacidobacterium sp. | reverse complement strand
TAAAGAGCAGCATGGCTCCGGCAAAACGGGGCCAACGGTAAAGGCCAATCAAGGCCGCGACAATATACGCAAAATTCAGCGCGGCATAGGCAATAGCAAATTCAGTCTCGGCGTGGTGTTTGGAATACTCCCACCAGCGCAACTCAATCCAGAGGAGTTCGGTGCGCGGGCGCAGCCACATGTCAGCGAGGCGCAGCAGCGGCATGGCAATGAAATAGCGAAACGGATTGGCTTCAATGCGCCGCTGCGCCAGATCAGCAAAGCGGTCATCCAACTCCGGGGTGAGCGTCATTGTCTGGTTGTAGTCGACGAATAGCTGTTTTGTCTTGAGATATTGCACTCTTGAATCGAAGGCGCGCGAGGGCAGGTCGTCGAATGGCATCGCGTCGCTGTTCGCGTTCCAGTAAATCTCCCAAGTGCAGGTCAGGTCTGCACATACGGTCTTGGTCCAGCGGTTAAAGCCGGGATTTGTGTCCTCGCCCGGGTCCATGGCATAGCGCGGCGCCAGCGGCTGGAATATGTGGAACGTCGTCCAGTTGCGAATGGTCCAGGGAATGAACGGCAGCACCGAGAGCACTCCGCAAACCACAGCCATGCGCACCATGAGCCGGGTGCCCCACAGCTTTGCTCCGTAATAGACAAGCGCAGGACAGAAGGCGACGGCGAGCAATGCCCCGTCTGGCCGGAGAATGGCCGCATAGCTAAAGGCAAAAGCCAGCAGCAAGACCCAGCGCCATTGCGGATTTTCCAGGAGACGCGCAAAACAGAACAGGGCGAGCGCGATGCAGAAGAGTTCCAGTGTTTCCGTGAGCGGCACGGCGGCGTAGTTCGCGGTAAACGGGCAGAGTGCGGCCAGCCAGAGAGCGACCCATGCAGCGCGGTGTGATGCGATTTTCGCGGTGAATCCGGCGATAAGCAGGCATGTGCCCAGATCAACCACAGTCTGCGTATACATGACGGCGTGGTAGTGCTCTATGCCGAAGAGCTTGAAGCAAAGGGCCAGAAACAGCGGATAGCCAGGCAGACGGATGAGCGTGGGATGAATGGCGCCCGCGTTCGACAGGCCATAGACGCCATGCAGCATCCAGTTTTTGGCGATGTCACCGTAAATCAATGGGTCGCCTTGCACCTCTGGATAGGCGTGAATGAACCAGAGTCGCAGCGCGGCCCCTGCGGCGAGCGCAAAAAGAGCTATCCACCATTTGCGAGGAAGCGCACGCTGCATGTCAGACCCTAGTGAATCATACAGGGCATCACTACGCTTACACAGTGACTCAAACCAATACAATAGATAACGAGAAGACCAAGGGCGAATGAAACAGGTTTTTTATGATCCGCAGCGGAAGCGCTGGAAGCGGCTGCGCCGCGTTCTTGATGTCGCTGCCGTAGTGCTGACCATTGTGCTTGCGGTCTTTGCCTTCAGCGTCATTAAGCGGCAATCGCTGCCCGAGCTGCTGCTGCCGACGCAAAAGCGCAACTACAAGGCGCTCAAATCCCAGACGGAGCTTAAAAGAACGGCGCAGCGGCCGTCCCGGCGGCGGACACATCGCAGACCGTCGGAAATTCCGCTAAATGTGGACGAAGGATTACGGGCTGCGTTCTACGTCAATGACGAGCCCAGCTACTCATCGCTGAAGGCGCACATCCATCAGATCGATCTGCTTTTTCCCGACTGGCTGCATGTAAGCACAGCCGATGGCAGACTGCGCGGCGCGACTCCGCTTTTTCCCGTTAGCATTTATGACGTTGTCGATGCTAATGGCGTGCATGGCGTGGATCCGGAAAACCGTGTAGCCCGCACCATTGCCGCCGCGAAGGAAGAAACTGAAATCTTCCCCATGCTGAACGACTATGATGTGGCTGCCGGCAAATGGAATGGCGATGTTATCGGGCAAATGCTCGAAAGCCGTACTGCGCGGGAAAGTCTGCATGTTCAGCTCGACAAGTTTCTGGCGGCAAATCCCAACTATCGCGGGATTTGCATGGATTTTGAAGAAATCCCTGAAAAGGATGAGAAGCTCTACGCGGAGTGGCTGCAGGAAATCTATAACGACCTTCATGCCAAGAACCTGCGCATCTATGTCAACGTGCAGGTCAGCGCGCCGGATAGTGTGCTGAAGTCGCTCGCGGAAAGCAGCGACGGCATCATCCTGATGAACTATGACCAGCACGAGGAGTCGAGCGAGCCGGGACCGATTGCCGCCGAGGACTGGTTTGAGGGCAACCTGACCCATGTGCTCAAGGTCGTTCCCCGGCAGAAGATTATTTGCGCGATCGGCAACTATGGCTATGACTGGTCTCTGCCGTTGCCGGAAAAGGGCAAGAAGCCAAGCAACAAAGTCCTGGACACTGAAGACCTGACGGTGCAGGAAGCGTGGCAGCGCGCCTCCGACGCCGATGCCGACGTGCACCTTGAAGGCGATGAGTTGAACCCGCACTTCGCCTACGATGACGAGGACGCGCATGTGCGTCATCAGGTGTGGTTTCTGGATGGCGTGACCACGCTGAACGAGCTGAGAGCTGCGCGGCAGTTGGGGCTGCGGACTTTCGCCCTGTGGCGCCTTGGATCTGAAGACGGCTCGATGTGGGCCATCTGGGACCACCCCAGCGCTCCCGATGCGCCGCAGCTTTTACAGGACGTCCCACCTGGCCACGATGTCAACACCGAGGGCGAAGGCGACATCCTGCGCATTGTGGCGCGGCCAGAGCGGGGCAGCCGCACCATCAGCATGGATGTGGACAACTTCACGATTACCGATGAGCACATGGTCTCGCTGCCCCACTCCTACACCATCGGGCAGTATGGCTACCAGCCGAAGAAACTAGCGCTCTCCTTTGACGACGGCCCCGACCCTGTATGGACGCCGAAGATCCTCGACGTTCTGAAGAAGTACAACGTTAAGGGTACGTTCATGGTGATTGGCGAACAGGCGCAGGAAAATCCTGGTCTGCTGAAGCGCTATGTGCGTGAAGGCCACGAGATCGGCAACCATACCTTCACGCATCCGGACGTCAGCGAAATTTCGCAGCGGCAGCTTGATCTTGAGCTGAACCTGACAGAGCGACTCTTTGCCGCCGAAACCGGTGTGCAGCCGCTCTACTTCCGGCCCCCCTATTCCATCGATCAGGAGCCGGAAACGAACGATCAGGCTGCGCCAGCCGATCGCATCGAGCAGATGGGCTACATTATCGTCGGCAACAAGATCGACACCGACGACTGGAACGAGCATCCGCGCAAAACACCGCAGGAAATTGTCCAGACCGTGCTCGACGCGCTGGCGGCGATGAAGGACAGGCCGGAGTTTCGCGGGAGCATCATCCTTCTGCACGATGGCGGCGGCGACCGCTCGGTCACGGTAGCGACATTGCCGCTGCTTATTACGACGTTGCGCGCCAAGGGATATGAGTTTGTCCCAGTATCCGAGCTGATGGGCAAAACGACCGCCGAGGTCATGCCGCCTGTACCGGCGAATCTGCGCTGGCAGGCGCGAGTTGATTCAGTCGCCTTCTTCATCTTCGGCTTCTTCAGCCACTTTGTCGTGATGGTCTTCTTTGTCGGCGATGTGCTGATGAGCGCGCGCCTGATTCTCGTTGGCCTCTTTGCATTGATAGAACGACTCAGACGCCGTAAGACGCCGGACATTGGTGATTTCGAGCCGCCCGTTGCCGTACTGGTCCCGGCTTACAACGAGGAAAAAGTCATCGTGCGCACAGTGCGCTCGGTGCTGAACTCGACTTACAGGAACCTGCGCGTCGTGGTCATCGACGACGGCTCTAAAGATCGGACCTACGACTTAGTGCGGGAAGTGTATCCGGAAGAGATTGCTTCCGGCCTATTAACCGTCCTGACCAAACCCAATGCCGGCAAAGCGGAGGCGCTTAACTTCGGTTTGCAGAACATGGACGAGGAGTTTTACGTCGGTATCGACGCCGATACCGTCATCGCTCCGGACGCGATTGAGAAGCTGGTGGGCCATTTTGCCGACGAGCGCATTGGGGCGGTAGCAGGCAACGCGAAGGTCGGCAACAAGGTCAATCTCTGGACGCGCTGGCAAGCGCTCGAATACATCACCAGTCAGAATTTTGAGCGCCGAGCGCTTGATCTGTTTAATGTCGTCACCGTCGTTCCCGGTGCGATTGGCGCATGGCGCATGAGCGTAGTGCGTAAGGCTGGCGGTTACCCCATCAACACTGTGGCTGAAGACGCCGATCTGACGATGAATCTGCTCGAGCAGAACTACAAGGTCATCTATGAAGACCGGGCGCTTGCCTTTACCGAAGCGCCGACGACGATGAATGGCCTCATGCGGCAGCGCTTCCGCTGGTCGTTCGGGATTTTGCAGGCTGTCTTCAAGCACAAGCAGGCGTTCCGCACGAACCTTGCAATGGGACTGTTTGCGCTGCCGAACATTCTTGTCTTCCAGATATTGCTACCGCTGGTTTCGCCCTTCATCGACATCATGTTCGCGGCGGGCATCCTGCAATACTGGTGGAACCGGCACTATCATCCGGAAGCCGCCAGCGCGGCCAGCTTCGAGAAGCTGCTGGTCTACTTCCTCGCCTTTCTGCTCATCGACTTCGTCACTTCGATCCTTGCGTTTTCGCTGGAACGGCGTCACCCGGCGAACAAGGGCGACGCCTGGCTGCTCTTCCACATCTGGCTGCAGAGATTTTCCTACAGGCAGGTTTTTTCGCTTGTGCTTTTCAAGACGCTGAAGCGCGCCATCGACGGGCGGCCCTTCAACTGGGACAAGCTGGAGCGCACGGCGAAGATGTCGCAGCAGACGGAGAAGATTGCGGCTGGAGGGTGATGGCTACTTACGGACGGTTTGCGTTCCCGACGCAACCTTGATGGAGAAAGCGCTCGCGGGAATCTTGTTCATCTCGATATTCGAATAAGTCGCAGTCCGTGTGTCGCCGCTTGCCTGATAAAACACCTGTTTAAGTGAGATAGCACGGGCCGGGTCGATCCAGATAGTGATGTGGGTGAACATCTGGTTGCCGGTGGTATTCTTCGGGGTCAGGTCGAGCTTTGCTGTCTGCACGCCATCGATTGTTTCCATGCCTTGAAAGCTGATGTTCCAGTTTGCGGCGAGGTCTTTGCCGCTACCGCCGAAGCCTAGCGTCAGGAAGCCCTCATACTGCTGGCGGTTTGCGCCTGCGGAAAATATCGTCTGCTGCTTGATGGTCGGCTGATAGTAAGCAAGCTCGCCATTCTTATACAGGATTTCTTTTGGAGCAGGCTGGCCGTTGTCCGTCTTCACATGCGCGATCATCTCGGTGCCGCTGTTCGCGCGACGGAAGGCAATCGTACCTGTAGTCGTCTCATGACTCTGGATAACAGCAGTCAGCTGGTCCCAGTTAAAATCCGCTTGCGCGCTTTGGAACTTCAGCGACGCGGCATCCATCTGGTTCAATACCTTTTGCAGGTCACCGCTCTGGGCACGGCCAGGGATAACAAAGAATGCAAAAGCGGTGGCGAGAACGGCGCAAAAAATAATCTTCATCGTTGATTCAAACCGTCCGAAACATTGGATGCGGATGCGGCTCTAGCGGTGCGCCCATACTTTGTAGGCAGTAACCTTGCCGCTCGCGTCCTTCAGCGTGTCGTAATGGTCTATGATCATGGGGCCGGATATGCGCCCGATGCTCTGCTCCAGCCGGCTCTCAAAAGGCATGGACGAATTGCCGCGCACCTGCTCGGCGGGAATCTGGTAGGTGAAGGCGTCCGCGCCGATCGAGCGCACGACTACTTCGCTCGGAGCAAAGCTGCCCACGGACGGATGATCGCCATAGTTCCAATAGTGCGGGGTGATGAAGATAAACGCCAATATCAGCGTCACCATCACGTCATAGTGGAAGTTGCCGCGCTCATACGTCCAGAAAATGTAGCTCTTCAGAATACGGCCCATAAAATCGCAGGTCCTTCGACTTCGCTTCGCTCAGGATGACAACTTAGAGCTTATTTCATAAATTGGCTCGTTCTCGTCCGGCGGAGATTTCCGAGGCGGAAACCCCTTCGTACCCTGTTCTGTTTCGCTGGGCTAAAAGCCCAGCGCTTCTACCGAAAACATTTATGAAACACTCTGTAACTATTTTACCTGTGTGCGATCGCTGTTTGCCCGCCCATATAGGGAACGAGCGCCTCTGGTATTCGCACCGAGCCGTCAGCCTGCTGATAGTTTTCAAGAATTGCGAGCCATGTGCGGCCCGTCGCCAGGCCGCTGCCGTTGAGCGTGTGTATGAACTCCGTTTTGCTTTTGCCCTGCGGACGGTAGCGGATATTCGCGCGCCGTGCCTGGAACGCCTCACAGTTCGAGCAGGAAGAAATCTCTCGATATAGTCCCTGTCCCGGCAGCCAGACTTCGAGATCATATGTCTTCGCCGAGCTGAAGCCCATATCGCCGGTACACAGCAGCATTCGCCGGTACGGCAGACCCAGCCTTTCAAGAATGGCTTCAGCATTTTCTGTCAGCTTTTCCAGCTCATCGTAGCTTTGCTCAGGCTTTGCAAACTTTACCAGCTCTACTTTCTGGAACTGGTGCTGGCGGATGATGCCGCGCACGTCCTTGCCATACGAACCTGCCTCAGAGCGGAAGCAGGGCGTGTAAGCCGTTAGTGAAACAGTCAGCTTCGTTTCATCGAGCACTTCATCGCGATAAAGGTTCGTTATTGGGACTTCAGCCGTGGGAATGAGCCAGTGGTCGTTCTCGCGATACTGCCCTTCCTGAAAACCCTGCTCGTCCACGCATCGAAACAGGTCTTCGGCGAATTTCGGCAACTGCCCAGTCCCGAAAAGCGACTTGCTGTTGACCATGAAGGGCGGCAGTACTTCTGTATATCCATGCTGGCGCGTGTGCGTGTCCAGCATGAAATTGATCAGCGCCCGCTCCAAGCGCGCGCCTTCTGCCCAATACACGGCAAAGCGCGCGCCGGAGAGCTTCGCCGCGCGTTCGAGATCAAGAATGCCTAGGGTTTCGCCAATTTCCCAATGCGGCTTCGGCTGGAAGTCGAACTTCGGCAGCTCACTCCATCGCTTGATCTCGACGTTGTCGTGCTCGGATGAGCCAACAGGAACAGATTCATGCGGCAAATTCGGAATTCGCTGAAGGATCGTACGGAGTTCCTCGTCTCCCTCTCCGGCCCCGGCAGCCAGCGACTCCATCTTCTCCTTAAGCGCCCGCGTCTCCTGCATTACGGCTGCCGTATCCTGTCCGGACTTTTTCAGCCGCGCCACTTCTTCGCTCAGTTTGTTGCGCTGCGCCTTCAGTTGCTCCACTTCCGTGATGCGCTCGCGACGCCGTATGTCAATTGTGTGAAAATCTCCCAGTAGCGCAGCCGGGTCCTGTCCGCGAGCGCGCAGCTTTTCTTCGACCAGCGACAGGTTGGCCCTCACAAATGCAAGATCAAGCATAGGCTTCCAGATTACTAGAGAGATGTGTCCTGACAACCGAAATGCGAGCATGAAAATAGAACTGAATTGTCATCTCGACCGGAGCGCGAAGGGAAAGTGGAGATTCTCTCTTGAAAGCAAGCATTAATCGGTTGGGTTAAGGAGAGCAAAGGTTTTTCCACTAGGCTGGTATGAAGCTGGGAAACAGTTGTGCTTCTTTGTAGATGGAGTTGGAGCGGAACATGCCGTAGATGGCGTGCAGCATTTTTTTTTGCTCGCTACCGCGATCAGGCTTGCAGCCTGGCCTGCGCCGCTCCACCAGAGAGAGACAAGGCTTTCAGGTGGGGGTCGCGATATGCGCCCACCAATGCCGGCATGTAGAGCGCATGGCGAAGATGGCGGTTGCCGACGCGGCTGATGCGCGAAGCTTTTCGCACCGAGTCGCCCGATCGCGGAATTCCAGGTGTGCTCTTATGCAGGTTGTCTAAGTGTGACCGCGATTTTTTGTAACGGACTCTTGACAATTGGCGATCTCACCGCGCTTGGTATGCATTTCCTGCCGATGAAAACCAAGGCATTTCCGAATAGTTGTCTGTCACTTGACAGACGAGCACTAGTAAGAGTGACAGAGCAATGACATCTTCATGACACGCTTCATATTTGGCCTTCCTATACTCCGAGTTGATTGATGTGCTTTGAGATCTCCGGATGCCGTCAAATTCACAAAAGAGATGGGGTCAAGAATTTTGTCATTTGCTCATCAGTTGAAGTGGCTACGTTTCTTAGTCGTATTGGCGATTTATCTTTCCATATTTTGGCGGTTGAACGCGCAGGATGATTCGGAGAACCACGCAGGCCATGTTCCGATCATCTCCGGCGGCGCAGGCTATTTACATAATGTGGATGGCGGTGTCACATCCTTGGAACCACAGGTCAGCCCGGTTCTCCTGGTTCCTTTTGGTTCTCATGTGCTGCTTGAGTCGCGCACTGATTTTCTTGGCTTTTTCCAACGTGAGAACCAGACCACAGGGCCATTTAAAGGGAAGATTTTTAAGAGTGTCGATTATGCACAGTTAGACTGGCTCGCGAATACTCATATTATGGCCACGGCGGGCAAGTATCTATTGCCCTATGGTTTATATAGCGAGCGGCTGGAGCCATTCTGGATCCGGAACCTGCAGGATTCGCCGATCGACGTGACAATCGGCCTGCCGGCTGGCGGCTCCGGCGATGGTGTGATGCTACGCGGAGTGGCCATCCAAAGGCCATCTTACTCACTGCAATATAGTGCATACTTTTCCGCGCGCAGTAGCGTTAATCAGCTTCAGGCGGCGCGAACAGCGGGAGGGGATGCAAGCATCTTTCTGCCGCATCCGCATCTCGAAATTGGCACATCGTATCAGCGTCTTCTTCAGGACCATGAGATCAACAGCGTCTCCCCCTATGTTTCATGGCAGCCTCCGGCGGTTCCGATTGATCTGAAGGCCCAATACGATTACAGCTATTACGGCAATGGATACTGGCTGGAAACTGCATACGACTTTGACAAGCTGCCTATACCACCGTTCCTGCAGAAGTTGCAGGCCGTTGGACGGATGCAGCAATTCTTTCCTCTAAATGGCGGCGGCAATGACCTGCCGCGGATTAACACACAGCGCTTTGACTTCGGACTGAACTACTACTTTCGCGATGATCTCAGGATTGTCTCGAGTTATGGCAGAAGTTTCAGCTCGCAACAGGATGCAAATGTCTGGAACATTGGCCTTAGTTATCGTTTTATCTTGCCGCTCTGGCCGGAAAGGAAGAAATGAAGCGCTATCTCGTTTTTCTCTCGCTCCTGACGATTTTGCTGCTTGGCGGCGTTGGCGCTGCGGCGCTCCAGCAAGATACCCCCGCAGCCCAGAGCGGTAAGAAAGCCGCATCCAGCAGCAATAGCAGCAGCCAATCCCAGGGAACTACCGGCGAAGAAGTCTTCCAGGCGAACTGCGCGCGCTGCCATAGACCTCCAATGAGCATTTCGCCGCGAATTACCGGGACAATCATCATGCACATGCGTATGCGCGCGCGGTTGTCACGTCAGGATGAGCAACTACTGCTGAAATATATGGCACCCTGAGTTTTTGTTCGGCAACGGCGACATCTTGGAAGAATTCGCATTTGCTAGATCGGAGAAATAAATTCGATGACCAGAAAATCGATACTTACCGCGCTGGTGGTGCTGGGCATTCTTGCTCAAACGCCTTCGGCCTTTCGTGCCCAGGATACCAGCGGGACAATCGAAGTTCATGCACGGCGCTTCAAGTTTGTCCCCGCTGAAATCACCGTCAAACAGGGAGAGACAGTCAAGCTGCATCTTGTCTCTGACGATGTTCCTCACAGCCTTGTCATCAAGGACCTCGGCGTAAATCAGGAAGTATCAAAGGGCCATCCTGCTGACGTCACATTCACTGCAACGAGCGCCGGCGATTTTAAGGGCAAGTGCGGACGGTTTTGCGGCAGCGGGCACGGCTCCATGGCTTTCATGGTTCACGTAAAACCGGGCTGATTCAGGTGGCGAACTTGGAAACAGCAAATAGTGAATTGCGGTATGCGCCGCAAAAGGCGCAATCGTCGGACGTCAACAGCGGGCAGGGCGTGGAAGGCGCTCCTTTATTGCCTCACGCCGAACTGCCGCTGCATGCAGTCTATTTTCCTATGGGGTTCCCACTCGAGGTGTTTTCAAATTCTGCTGCCGTAATGGCGGTAGCAGAACAAAGCTGGAAGCATTTTCAGCCAAGGTTTACAGACAGGTCTTTGGATCTCCGCATTCAGGTGACGGATGATGAGGATAGCCCAACTCCGCCGTCTGTTCCTTCTTGTACCTTGCAGTGGAATATTCTGCTGCATGTTGCCAATGCGCGGAATTTTCTCGTGTGCGATCTAAGGAATGGACGCTCTTTTGGATCGATCACGCAGTCGACTGCGGAGTCTCCACTCTATCTCCGGTACTACTTTCTTGAAGGCGCCGCCTTATCCATGATGACGGCATTACGCGCCGCTCCAATCCACGCTGCCTGCGTCTGTCCACGCGGCTCTGGAATGCTGCTATGCGGAGACTCGGGCGCAGGCAAGACCTCTCTTTCCTATGCCGGAGCGCGCTCTGGTTGGATCTATGTAAGTGATGATGCGAGTTATCTTCCACTGGGCCGCAAGGATCGGCTGGTGATCGGAAACCACCATCAGATACGGTTTCGAAGTTGCGCAGTGGAGATCTTTCGCGAACTTGAAGGACGTCCAGTGACTCCGCGCGTTGCAGGAAAGCCATCGATTGAGGTTCCAACCTCTGAACTCGATGGTCTTGTTACAGCCGATTCAGCGGTCATCGAATATGTGATTTTCCTTAATCGACAGGCCGGCGAAGACGGGTTGACCATGCTCTCAAAAGATTATGCGCTGGGGTGGTTCAAGCAATGGTGTTATACAGCGCCAGACGAGGCTCGCGAAATTCAATATGCTGCGCTGGAGCACCTTCTGGCAGTTCCAATCTACGAGCTGCGCTATCGTGATCTGGGTTGGGCAGTACGGCGGCTTGAACAGTTGGCGGCGACGGGAAGGTAAACCTCAGTGCGGCGTCACCCTATCGGAAATGGCATTTGCGCTCCGCGCATCCCGCGTGAGCTTGCTGCGCTTATCGCTGCTCTCCAGCTTAAAGGAGCAACGACAGAAGGTCTTTTAGAACTTCAAGAGCACGAATGGGAATCGCTCCTGAAATTCTGCGATCCGGCACATCTGACATTACCGCTGGCGCAGGTCGCCGTGAGCGGCTTTCCATTGTGGGTAGGAGAGCGTCTGAAAAAAAATCTCGCCGACAATGCCGCGCGGTTTTCCCGTGTCGAGACCACATACAGGGAAGTGGCTGCTGCACTTGATCAAGCTGGAGTCGAGTACGTCGTGCTTAAGGGCTTCACCCAGGCTCCTGACTATGTCAGCGACGTACGTCTTCGTATGCAGTCCGACCTGGATTTGTATTGTCGGAAAGAGATGATCGTCCGCGCGCGGGATGCTCTGATGAACATTGGCTATCAATCGGAACAGACCATTGACTACAGTCGCTCCGATCACTTGCCGACCATGATTCGTAAGGGTGACTGGCAATGGGGTGGCAACGCATTCGATCCTGAGATGCCGCTTTCTGTCGAATTGCATTTTTGCCTGTGGAATGAGACTGTTTCTAAATTTCCCGTGCCGGAAACAGATCGGTTCTGGGAGCGCAGAATCAGGCGGTCACTCGTGGGGCTATCGTTTCCCGATCTGCACCCAATCGATCATCTCGGCTTCATGGCGCTCCATATTCTTCGCGGGCTGCTTGCCGGTGACTGGATCATTCATCATGTGCATGAAATGGCCACATTTCTGCATCGACACGCAAAAGAAGATGCGTTTTGGAGGCACTGGAAGGAAGCGCACAACGATTCTTTTCGCGCACTGCAAGCCATTGCATTTTTCCTTGCCAGATGTTGGTTTTGTTGCGATATTCACTCTGATGTCCAAAGTCAGATCGAGGCGCTGCCGCCTGTGCAAACGGAATGGCTGGAGCGTTTCGCCGGATCAGCGCTGGAAAACATGTTCCGTAAGAACAAAGACAGCGCCTGGCTTCATGCAAGCCTGATAAAGGCACCACACAAGAAGGTTGCAGCTATATGGCAAGCGATCATGCCACTTCAGGTTCGGGGAATCCCTACGATTGACAATCCCGCCGTTAGAACCAAGAACAGGCAATATAATGACTTGCGCATATCGAACAAATACATTCGATATGTCCTATACATCTCTGATCGTACTATCGATCATCTTCGCCCTATCCCGGCTCTCGTGATGCACGGCTTACTGTTGTGGCTGTCATCGCGCCAGCCGAGAAAGCAGTTCCATCAGTAAGTCGTGGTTCCGCGATCGGGAAAATAGTCTTCACCATACTTGTTTTTGTGCGCGATGTTTGCGCCGCTTTCAGTGAGCTGAATCACGCCGAGATCGGCTTCAGATGGGCCGATACGCTCGTGGCGCGTCAAGGAATTCAACTGCTTTTGATCGACTCCTTCGGCCCATACCCGCATTTCATAAGTGCCGGGAGGAACGTCGTGCAAATCAATCTGCCCCTGCGGTGAAGAGACAGCCACATAAGGCGTTGCCAGAGAAATCACGACGGCGCTCATTTCCGGGTGAATGTTGCAGAAGATATATGAGACGCCTTCGTGGTCGAAGCGCACTGTCTTGTTGCTGCCTTCTTCGTAGAGTCCAAGATCAAAGCGCTTGCCATTGAACTGGGAAAAAACATTGTGGAAGAAAGGATCCATATTGGGGAAATCAACCGCGCTCCCCAACGGAACGACAAGCAGATGCGGATGAAAGCTTTTGTCCTTCTGGACGAGACGGAAATGTCCCGGCTTGGCGGCAGGCGGGTTGGACGAGGTAGGATTAAGCCAGACCACGACTCCAGATGATTGGGCGCGCGCGGCCTTCTGCTTATCAGCATGGGTGAACTGGACGCGCCCAGTCACATCAACCGATTGGGCGTGGCTCATGCCGCAAACGAGCAGCACTGCGAGAGCGGTAATAAATCGTGCGCGATGGAATGTCATAGTCAGCACTTAGAAGAGGTATCCCGCGGCAAGGCCGAGGCTTTGGTTCGAGTTACTCTGGCCTGAGATAGGCCAGCTATAGATGTTTCTGTACTCCGCTGAAAAGAGCAAATACGTTTTGGGCCGTAAGATCACATTTGCAAACCCTGTGCGGTTCCGGGCCAGGTTCATATAGTCATTGTTCTCAAACTCCACGTCGGACCCGCGCAGATCACCCGCGAAAGCATTGTCCACTCCGAATGCAAAGTTCGTTTCGAGCGAGCGCGTCATTTTGATCTTGAACTGTCCCCAGCCGCCCTCCGCGTTCAGGCCGCGCTGAATCGTGTCATCCGCAAAAGGCGCGTAGTCTTTAAAAGCGCCACCTCCGAGGCCGCCGATGCTACGGCCGCGATAGAACTCGCCGGAAAGTTCAAGATGCTGCGTGAATGGAATTTTCCAGTCCAGAGTCCCGGCCCACGCGTCAAGGTGATGATCGTCTTCATACGCCTGCCTGCTGTAGTAGCCGCCGGCGCCGATCTCAATCGCGCGATCTCCTATAGGTATGGACGAAGTGAGCCGGGTTTCATATCCCGGTTGATGACTTTGCTCCGATGGGCTGGCCGCCCGCAGCGCGTGACTCGGAGGTGGTCCTGGGGCCGGCACATCAATCAGTCCAGCATCAATCCCTAATTTTTTGTTGGCGAGAAGCGAGCTGTCCTTGAACTCAAGCTGTGGAGACCATGTCCATAAATTGCCCGACCATGCGAGCGCAGGCTCGCCGACGCTTAAAAACGACGTGGGCTGCAGAGGCGAGATCAGCGGCCTGTCAAAGGATGCGAGTAATGAGCGATGGGACCAATCCAGACCAGCATGTGCTGTGCGCAGCCGCAAGAGTCCGGAGCTGGTCGCATAATCGGCATAGGGAATTCCGCCAAAGAAATCGACGCTGATGTCTGCGGAAGAACGAGCACCCCAGAGCGAAGGGCCTGACGCCTCAAGACCAAGTATGGTCTGGCGCGCGGTAGCGCTGAGGCTGCCTTGCGGCTGGTTGCCGTATTGCGGTGTCGCAATAATTGCCAGATCGACATTGTCCACATTGCTGCTGTTCAGCAGGGATGTAAAGAGCAACATCCCGGAGATGCGCACCGGGTATTTCGACAAACTCTCTACTTTTGTCTGGTCGTGCTGCTTTACCTCTGACTGTAGTATGGCGCTCTGCTCCTGCAATTGCTGCACGCTGGATTGCAAGTCTGTAGCAGCCTGCTCCGGTGCTTCACCGGCGTGGGCTTGCGCCAGTTGCGTTCGCAGGTCTGCGATCTCAGACCGCATCTGCTCCATCTCGCGCTGTGACTTGTCCAGTTGCTCGCGCATGTTGTCCATGGCAGTCATGAGCTGATCCATGCGCTTTTCCAATCGCTCTGAAGAGCTACTGGTTTGGGTGTCTGCCTGTTGACCTTCACAGATACCAGCGCCGAGTGACACGGTGAGTGCAAGTATGATGCTGAGGCTGCGTCTCGATCGTTCGCAATTCATGTTTGACATCCTTGAACAGGCGAAATCGTTCCAGCACTTCTCTAATGGGGCGTGGCGATTGCTGCGTGCTGCTGCGCCGATTCCGCCAGCTTTCCTAATGTGGCCTTTGCCAGTGACAGTGAAAAGACTGTGCGGCCCGGACGGGATTCTTCAAGAGCAACGCTTCCGCCGTGTTCCTCAGCGATCTTGTTCGCCAGCGTTAAACCGAGTCCGGCGCCGCCTTGCTTGCCTTCGCTCACAAAGGGCTGAAAGAGGGTGACGCGAATTGAATCCGGCACACCGGGTCCGTTGTCGGTGATGTAGAGCCGGATCCAGTCTTCAGTTTCCACGATAGAAATCTCGACCGAGGCGCCGCGCGAACTCAGCTTCGCTGCCTGGCAACCATTTAGCAATAGATTGTAGATGGCGCGCTCGATCTTAAGCGCGTCCATCCATAATTCGAGAGGCGGCAAAGAGCTATAAATAAAGCTCACATCTTTCGCATCCGGATGGGCTCGCACGAGTTGTAACGCTCTTTCAATAAGGAATGACAATGACTCATAAGTGGGCTGAAGGGCTTGACCCGTGCGGCTGAAAAGAAGCAGTGAATCGATTAGTTCGGTCATTCCCTCTACACCAAGACGGACCTCGGCCAGCAACTCGGCCCGCTCCGCCGGACTCGCCGCATCGTATCCCAAAAATTCAGCATTCGCGTAGACAGCCGAGAGGTAGTGGCGCAGGTCATGCGAGATGGAGCTGGCCATTCTTCCGATGGTGGCAAGACGTTCTGAAGCAAGCAGCTCCTGCTGTGATTTCTGCAGGCGCATCCGCATCCGGTCAAAGGCGGTGCTCAATTCCTGAATCTCAATCGCGCCCTTTTTCTGAAAGGGATAATCGAAATTGCCCGCGCCCAAAGCACGCGCCCCCAGTACCAGCGCTTCAAGAGGCATGGTGATGGTTCGCGAAATATAAGTGGCTAGTGCAGCGCTGATCAGCAGAACAACCAGCACGAGAGCAAGCAGAAGATGATTCAGCTGCGTCAGATAGCGGCTTGCTTTGTCATACGACTTGAGGACAACCAGCTGTATCAGCGGGTTGCCAGCACGCGACAACGTTACCGACGCCTGGATGTAGTGCTCATGCTCGAGCCATAGATCAGTGCTGTTGAGCGGATGATTCAGCAGGTCTTCTTTCTGGTCGATGCTTGCCCGCCGGTGGTGGGCATCAAGGGTGGTGGCGACAATTTCGCCGTTGGCAAAAAAAATGACCTCGGCCGCCGCAGCTTCGCTTACTTCCATCACCACCTGATCATTGACTGCATATCCCACGGCTACATAACCGAGCTTTGTGCCCGAGAGCTCAGAGCCGAAATAAATAGGCTGCGAGGAGACCTCAAAGAGCCGGCCATTGCGGAGAACATAGTGTGATTCAGTGGAGGTAAAGTCAGCTTCGTCCACGCCGGAAAGAGCTTGCGCGCCGTCCCAGGGCACACCTTGCTGAAAGAGCGCAACCGGGACGCCGTTTGCATCGGCAAGGACAAAGAAATCGCACCCGCTCAAACGATAGAAGTCTTTCGCGCCGTCGCGGATTGTGGGACCGTCGTCCGTGGTCATTAAGGACTTGAGAACGGGAAGATCGGCGAGTAGAGATGCTTCGCGCGAAAGCATCTGGCGTCGCTGTGCCTGGATATTTTGAAAGGTGAGAATCGAGTGCTCAAGGTCGGAGGAAATTTCCTGCCTGATCTGTTTCTCTGAAATTGTGTGAACAGCTAGCAGGCTCAACGCAGCGAGGCCAAACGAAACCGACACCAAGCTCAGCAGAAGTGTCGTTCGCATGCGCATCGCCACTGGGCTTCGCCTCCCCGTTGGTTCTCTTATTCCTGGGGACTCTGTACAAACCTGTAGCCTACTCCGTGGACCGTACAGAAATGAACAGGATTCGCCGGGTCGAGTTCCAGCTTCTGGCGAAGCTTGAGCATCTGGTTATCGACCGTCCTCGTCGAAGGATAAAAATTGTAACCCCAGACTTCATTCAGCAGTTCTTCGCGGCTCAGCACGCGCTCGGTGTTTTCCAGGAAAAACCGAAGCAGCTTAAACTCATGCGCAGTCAGTGTGATTTGTTTTCCATTTTTTGTTACCTGCATTCTGGCAAAATCCACCTGCACGTCGCCAAAGTACGCAGCTGGTCCAGGGCGCGAGCGTTTCGCGCGCCTTATCGCGGCCTGTACTCGTGCGAGCAATTCTCTTGGGCTGAATGGCTTGGTGACATAATCGTCTGCGCCCAGTTCCAGAAGCAGTACTTTATCGGCAACTTCCGAAATGGCACTTAGAACCACGACGGGAATGTCCGGCGAACTCTGCTTCATTGACTTGCAGAGTTCCCGCCCCGACATGCTGGGAAGCATCAGGTCGAGAATGACCGCATCAGGATTTGAGCCGCGGAAAATTTCCAGTCCCTGCCGTCCATCGGTAGAGCTTTTGATTTCGTACCCCTCAGACGCGAACAGGCGTTGCACCGCCTTTTGTATCCTCGCGTCATCTTCGATCACCAGAATGGTACCCATACGCCATCCAGCAGCAGGTAATGATTTGACCCACAACTCTTCAATCATTTTCCTCTAGATTGACAACATTGCTGCATACCTTTGCTGGAAATGACAATCTGATGACAAAAGCTCGACATCATTTGAGGCACAGTAACTGCTTGTCGATCAGGCAGTCGTGCAAAGACGCCAGTCACCGCTTGGATGACCTGCGAAGTTGCGGTTATTAGTCGTGTAGGCCGTTACACAGGAATTGCCATGAAATCCATGCGAAGTCTCAGCCTGCAGGGATACTTGGCTGTAAATGACCACCACACAGGTACAGTTGAACGGAACCTCTATTTTTCTGGAGGCTGATAGCAACTGCGTCCGGGCACACAACGAGCGAGATGCACATAGTTGTCATCCGGGCCGGCGGAGCTCATCGTATTCAGGCACCAATAGCTGGAGGAAGTTTGCACGCCGGGGAGCCATGATTCGGCGTCTTGCGGCGTGGTGCCATAGGGGTTCTTGGTCCGGAGGCACTGGCATGGTTTCGGGTTCGCTTGTGTTGTACTCATCGATACCTCCTAGCCTGCCGCGCTCGGGTCGCGGTCCATTTGTCCCGCAGCCAGCAGAATGGTGCGGTAAATTGCGATTGGGAAAAGGTCAACTTTGTAGGCATTCATGGAAAGTGGCTGCGCCCCTTCCATGGCGGCCTTGCCCGCTGCCCGCGCATTTGCTTCCGTGATTGGCTTGCCGGCCAGCGCTGCTTCGGCTTGCGGCGAGCGGCGAACGATTGGCGAGGCCGCGCCCATTGTCACCACAGCGCGTTTGCAGGTGTTGCCGTCCATTTCGAGGACAATTCCGGCATCGGCAATGGCCCAGTCAAAGCTCTCTTTTTCTCCATACTTCTGGTATGCGGAGCGCGTTCCGCTTGCGGGTTTCAGAATCGTCACCGAGGTCATCAGTTCATCCGGTTCGACGACAGTGAACTTCTCAGGGTCAGCCTCTGCCGGGACGTAAAGCTTGTCAATCGGAACAGTTCGGTTGCCCTTCTTTGCCGAAGTCAGCTCGATGCTCGCATTCAGGCCAAGGAGCGCCACGGCCGCGGACGAGGGGGCGACGGCGGGACACATGCCGTAGTCCATGATGGCGTGATATTGGTTCAGGCCATTGAGCGCGAAACAAATGTCCTTGCCTCTGCGCAAACACGCAAAATCAGCAGAACGGTAGTACCAGCACTGTATCCGCTGCAGCAGGTTGCCGCCCAGCGTCGCCATATTGCGGATGTGCGGAGTGGCCGCGCTGCCGCAGGCATCGGCGAGAATCTGGTATTGCCTACGGACGACGGGGTGCTCTTCGATCTCGGACAGGGTGGTAAGAGCGCCGATTATTAGCCCGTCATTCGTCTCGTGGATTCCGCGCAGTCCGGAGATATTGCGGATGTTGACCAGCTTCGATGGCTGGTCAACGCCGTTCTTCATGCGGTCCAGCAGATCGACGCCGCCCGCTTTTACGACAGCGCCATCTTTCAACTGCGAAAGCGCGCCGTCTACGGTTGTGCAATTTGCAATCGCGAAATTGTTCATGCCAAATTCCTTTCCGGCGCGGGCCTGCGCAGCGCCGCCAGCACGACTGACGGCGTCATGGGCATCTGGCGAATGCGGACCCCAAGTGCGTTGTAAACGGCGTTGCCGATGGCAGCGCCGACAGAGACAATCCCGGCGGCCTCGCCGATCCCGGATGCATCGGTTGAGCTTTGGCCGATGTAGGCTTCGACAAGGTGAACGTCGATCTGCGGAGTCTCGCGTGATCCGGCGATTTTGTACATGTCAAGGTTTGGGTTCACCATGAGGCCATATACCGGGTCGAGCAGGCGATTCTCAAAAAGCGTGTAGGAAATACCTTGAATGACGCCGCCATTGATCTGGCTCTTGACCAGAGAGGGATTCATGGGGCGTCCACAGTCATGGACCGAGAGCACGCGCTTTACCTGTATGCGTCCTGTTTCGGTGTCCACCATGACTTCCGCCACATCGACACCGCCATAGGTCAGGTATTTGCTGCGGTCGTAGTCAGGGACGCGCTTGGCCTGCACGGCGATCTGGTCGGTGGTCATTTTGGCCGCCGCACGGCGGAACGAGACGGGCTGCATTTTGCCTGATTTGCTGCGGACTTCGCCATTGACCAATACGAGATCGTTTGGCGTTGTGCCCAGAGCCGGAGCAACGTCCGTCAGGAATTTCTGCGATGCTTGCCAAGCTGCGTCACGCACTGCCGGCGTCAGTGAAAGCGTGGTCACGCTTCCTCCGGAATTTGGTCCAGGCGGATAGTTGGTGTCGCCGACTTTGACGGCGACTTGGGCGGGAGGCACGCCAAACTGCTCAGCCAGAATCTGCGCCAAGACGGTCTTGATGCCCGAGCCGATGTCCTGTACTGCGGAGAGCACTTCGAGAGATCCATCCTTGTGCACGCGCACTTCGGCGGCTGAATTCATGTTGACGAAGCGATACCATACGGACTGCGCCAGGCCGACTCCATGCTTGACCGGGCCGGTGCCCGCACCCGCTTTCGGGTTGCGGGACTTCCAGAGGTCGCTCTCGCGGACAATCTGACGCTCAACCCGGCGCACCGGATGCTCGTCGGCTTTGTCGCGCAGATCAATGGGGTCCATGCCGAGCTTTTCCGCGAGATCGTCGATGGTCCCTTCCAGAGCAAACGCTCCCGGAGGATGTCCCGGCGCACGCATCGCTGTTCCGGGTCCGGCGTTAATGAATACATCGTTCTCTTCCGTGTGCAGAGACGCATACTTATAGAGGTTTTGCGCCGGGCCTGCGCAGCCAGCGCCTGTGCCGCATCCTGCTGTGCCATAGCTTACGAGATGGATGGCGGTAATCTCGCCACTCTTCTTTGCGCCAATGCGCAGCACCTGATCGGAGCTGGGACGATTGCCGACGGACAGATGCTCTTCTTCACGGTCAAGCATCAGCCGGACCGGCGCCCCCGCCTTTTTTGAGAGGGTTGCCGCGGCTATTCCAAAATTACCGGCGCCAAACTTTGCGCCGAAGCCGCCACCCATGTACTCCGTTATTACGCGCACCTGTGACATGGGAAGCTTAAAGAACTGCGACAGTTCCTCGCGCACACTGGCGGTCCCCTGAGTTGACGCCCATACTGTCAGCATCTCGGGCTTCCAGTCGGCGACGACACCGTGGGTTTCGAGCGCAGAGTGAGTCTGCACCTGCGTGATGTAGTGCCCTTCGACGACTACATCCGCGTCCTTGAAACCCTGATCTATATCGCCACCCTTTTTGTGAATCGATGGTCCGTGTACATTGCCAGTCTGCGGAACATTGTGGGGGCCGCCGCCGCCGCCTGCAGTACCGGCCTGGTCCGCTGCGCCTGGGAACACGAGCGCTGCATCTGGGGCGCGTGCCTTGTCCAAGTCGACGGCGAAGGGCATCGGCTCATATTGGATCTTTATCAGCGCAGCCCCTTCTTCGGCAGCGTTAGGGGTGGTTGCCGCGACTGCAGCAACAGGCTGGCCCGCATAGCGCACGACTGGATATTTGACCTGCTCGAGCGATGGATCGCGCAGGACCGCACCACCGTCTATGTGCTGAATCACATAGACAGCTTTCACTCCGGAATACTTTTCTGCTGCGGACGTATCAATGGATACAACTTTCGCATGAGGCACGGAGGCATTAGCGAATTTCGCATACAACATGCCCGGCAACTGGACATCAGCCGTGTAGCGGGCACGGCCCGTGACTTTTGCGGCACCGTCCCATCGCTCGACCGGCTGCCCCACATACTTAAGATCCTTGTTGGTGGGCCATACCGGTGGTTCGGTCGTCGGCACCTCACGCGGCTCATCCTTCAGTGTGTATCCGGGCACGCCAAACGGCATTGAGACGGTCTTTTTGTCTGCAGCTTTGCCGGCCTTGCTTTCCGCTTCCTGAACCATATTCTCGCTGGTTGCCATGGTGCTCCTCCACTACGCCTTGCGGTTGCTGCCTGCCACCTCAAGGGTGGCAGAGAAGATTCTGGGGTAGGTGCCGCAACGGCAGAGATTGCCGGCAATGGCATGGCGCACATCGTTTTCGGTTGGGTTGGGATTGCTCTCCAGCAGCGCTGCGCAGCTCATCACCATGCCCGGCGTGCAGAAGCCACACTGCAGGGCATCATGCTTTACAAACGCAGCCTGAAGAGGATGCAGGCTGCCGTTTTCAGAAATTCCTTCGATGGTTGTTACCTGGTGGCCAACGGCATCTACTGCGAGCGTCATGCAACTGTTCACGGGTTTCTTGTCGAGCCAGACGGTACATCCCGAACAGCTGCCACGGTCACAGATCACCTTGGTGCCGGTCATGCCCAATTGATTGCGCAGGGCCTCGGCCAGCGTTGTGCGCGGTTCGATGTTGACGGCATGTTCCTTGCCGTTCACGTTCAGCTTGATCGAGGCTGGCTCAGGCCCGATGACCGTAACGCCATGATTTTCCGAACGGGCCGCTTCTTCGCTGAAGGCGTATACTCCATCGAGCAGGGCAGTTCCGGCAGCCGTTAACCCGGCGCCTTTTAGAAAGCCCCGGCGCGTAATGCCGTTCGCTTGCGTTTTCAGATGATCTTCGTTTTCCTGCGACGCAGGATCAGGATGCGGCGCCTTAGGTGCAGACATACATCGCTCCTCACTACAGCTTCCGGTTTTATCTATCACTATCGCTGCTCACCTGAATCCGGCTCAAGCGAACAAATTTGACTCTACTATGCTGGAAACGGAGACGTGCCGGCGGACAAATAAGTTCCTCCATCCAGGAAGCTTTTCAACAGCAAAATACGGCTGCCGATTCGAGCCTTTTGCCCCGAACCTGGAGGACAGGCACTTCGGTTGTCCGGGGAATTAGGCAGCGCCAGCAGAACGCAAATCGCCGACGCCAAACTATAACTCCGTGCAGCTTCCTCTGGCAATCGGCGCTTGAACCTCTATCAAAATCTCGAAGACTCAAACTTTGCGAGAGAGTGCATGCGCAGAGAAAAGTCAGCGATGCCCCCTACATTTTTTAGTCCGAACAAATTCATTTTTGTAAGCAGTCACATATATTTCGGACCCTTGTGAAGGGCGCTTTCGGGTGGCAGAATAGCCGGAAGCAGTTGTGAGGAGTTTCTGTGACTCCTATGTAGACCGCCCATGCGTTGTTGCAGAGGGCACTCCGATGTATCTGCGAAGCCGCCGCGAATGCCTGAATCTGATTCGACTTTTGTTGACAATTTTGAGTGCGCTAATATTTGAACCTGTCTCGGAGGCGAAGCTAGCCACTATAGGCGGCATCATTTTTACGGCTAGTTCCGATCAAGTAGAGACCGTGTGGCCTAATGCTCGAGTCACCTTAAAGAATCTCGACACAAGTAACGAAGTCGCAACCATTTCCAATGATCTCGGGACCTACGCTTTTACCGGCGTGCTACATGGCCACTATCAAATTAGGGTCACATTGGCTGGATTTGAGCCTGTCATCAGACGCTTGACAATCGCTGGGAATGAGACTGCGAAGCTCGATTTTCAGCTTGTCCCAAAAGGGCAGGTGGAAGCAGTTACAGTGAATGCTGAGAACCCCGGAGTTGACCTGACTTCCAGTTCCGGCGGCACTCCCGCTTTGAACGCGAATATTCTTAAGTCACTTGTCCAACTTAATCAGGACTTTCAGGATGCCTTGCCCTTGCTGCCGGGAGTTGTGCGTGGCGTCGATGGGCTCATTCGCATTAAAGGAGGACGGACTAACCAGACAAATACTCTGGTCAATTCAGCGAGCGTAACGGATAGCTTTACCGGGCAACCGGCACTGAGCCTGCCGGCCGTGGCCATTCAATCGGTGCAGGTGCTTTCCAATCCTTTTTCGTCAGAGTACGGAAATTTTGCCAGCGGCGTGGTCAATGTTGACACCCGTGGTGGAACCGACGAGTGGAAATATCTTTTCGAAGATCCGGTTCCACGCTTCCGCTGGATCAATCATCGTCTAACTCACGGAGTCGAAAGCGCCTCTCCTCATCTGAGTTTTGCAGGCCCTCTGGAGAAGGGCAAGGCTTACATTTTTCAGTCAGTTGGGTACGGGTACGACACGGTAACGGTGCCGTCCCTTCCTGATCCTGACAACGTGCGTGTTGTAGAAAAGATCAATTCATATACGCAGCTCGATTGGAACCCCACCGCCAGCCAGAGATTTTCGGTAGTGCTTGCACTCGACCCCCAGAACACTGACTATGCCAATATCAACACATTCAATCCCCAGCCGGTTACCGGAAATGATCGTGAACGGGACTATTTCCTCTCCGCCACGCACCGCTGGATTCTCGCCAATGGCGGCTTTGTGCAAACGCTGTTTTCATCGAAGCAGCTCGATTCGCGCATCTATCCTGCAACGCTGACTGGAGAAATGGTTCTTTTTCCCGAACAGAACTACGGCAGTTACTTTGAGCAGCAGAATCGGGATACGCAACTCTATCAATGGTCGCAAACCCTGCACGTGCGGCCTGTCGAATATGGCGGCAGGCACTTGCTGACTTTCGGGTACTCCTATTCTCATTCGTCTTATCAGGGACAGGTGACGAACTACCCGCTACAAGTCCTGCGGGAAGATAGCACCTTGAGCAGTGTCATCACTTATCCAGGCGCGATTGAGTCACAAGCAGGGGTAAGCGATTTGGCTTCGTTCCTACAGGACAATTGGCAAATCCATCCACGCTTAACAATGGATCTGGGTCTGCGTCTTGATCACGATACCCTCTCGGCTGAGGCCGTCGATATTGCTCCACGCTTTGGCTTTGTCTTTACCCCAACGCGCGATAACCGCACGGCTATTCGTGGCGGTTTTGGCGTGTTTTACGACAAGATTCCGCTCAACGTTGCGATCTTCGACAAGTTCCCGGCACAGACGATCACCGACTACTCTCCCTCTGGGGCGACCGTTGTAAGCGGTCCGGCAACCTTTACACATGTCGCTCCCAACGCACTGCATGTGCCCTACAGCCTTGGCTGGACATTGCAGTTCGATCGCGAGTTGCGTCACGATCTACTCTTTCGTCTGGGGTATGAAGACCGCCATGCCTTCAGGGAATTTTATGTAAGTCCGTTGCAACTGGTAGACGGAAGTTCCAGGCTCCTGCTATTCAACTCCGGCCACCAAAGCTATCGCGAGTTCCTGACCATGATGAGGTGGCGCGTTAATGAGCGCACTACCGTGTTTGCGAGCTACGTTCATGCGCGTGCTTATGGCGAACTCAACGACTACAATCAGTTCTTCGGCAATTATCCTTATCCGCTTATCCGTCCCAATCAATATGGTCCGCTCTCGTCCGATGCGCCGGACCGCGGCCTCTTCTGGGATGTGATCGGATTACCGCATAAGCTCGACTTCGTTCCTATTTTTGACGTCCACACAGGATTCCCCTTTACCCGTCTTGATCAGAACTGGAATTTCATTGGTCCGGAAAACCAGGCAGGACGTCTGCCAACTTTTCTGGCGCTGGACACCAAATTCCAGTATCCAGTCGATTTCAAATCTCACGGTCACCACATTCAGTTCCGAGCTGGGCTGAGCGTGTACAACGTGCTCAACCACTTCAATCCTCGCGATGTCCAGGAACACTACGCCTCTCCGGCCTATGGCACCTTCTACAATTCTGTCGGCAGGCTCTTTCGAATCGATGGAGACTTCGACTTCTAGCAAGCAGCTTCTGCCCATAGTTCCAGAAAATCAATCAATTCTTCTGGAGGCCGGATCCATACTTTAGCGTTTGTCGTCCTGTATTCAGACCGCACGAGGATCGAAAGCCCGCGTCTATCCAGTACGCGGAAGGCATCTTCATCCGTAAGATCGTCTCCCATGAAGGCAGCTGGCGCTGTTGGGTTTGCCTTCTCCAGAATGGCACGGAGCGCATCTCCCTTGTCCGGATGAGCGGCGCGGATCTCAATGCCACCGTCAAAAGCCAGAAGCTTGACTCCGCTCACTCCGTCGAATTTGTGCCACTTGGCCTGGATGCAGCCTTGAACATCCTCAATCTCTGGTGCGGACAGTCCCCGCCAGTGAACAGCCAAGCCGCCGGGCTTGATTTCAGTGATGGGTAACAGTCCTGCTTGGCGTAACCAATCTTCTGCCTGCCGAATGATCGAAAGAGTCTCTGGTTCGATTTGCTCGCTGCGATAGGTGCCATCCGACGACAAATGTTCCAGTCCGTGAGCACCCCATAATTCAAGACCGGTTAGCGGATTGAGCAATGTCTGTATTTCGCTGACTGGCCGACCAGACACGATCGAAATATTTGTCCTACCAGATCGATTGATCCTGTCGAGAAGCGGAATGATTCCCGGATATGGACGGGCCTTGTGACGATTAGTTTGAAAGGGCGCCAATGTGCCGTCATAATCCAACACAAGTAACGCGGTTGTTTGGCTGTTGAAATGCTGAAAAAAATCTGCGACCGCGAGGTGTCGATTTCTATCCAGCACGACGAGTCTCGCTTGCGGTCACTCCAGAGGCCGCATATCTACTTAGGCGAAGGTCGCATAGATCGCCGATCAGGCTGCCGGCCCACCAGTAGATGTTGTGATCCTTCACCGAGCATCGCAGCCGCTGCATACGATCTACCACCTCATGAATATCCATCTCCAATGCTTGCGCGATGGCTTCTCCAGTGGCCTCGGTATCGTAAGGATTGACGATAATCGCATCACGCAAATCACGCGCAGCTCCCGTGAACTGACTCAGAATTAAGACTCCCCGCTCATCGTTGCGGGCGGCAACATACTCTTTCGCAACCAGATTCATGCCGTCATGCAGCGAAGTCACCATGCAAAGATGCGCTACGCGGAAATAACGTCGCACCTCTTCATGGCTATGTTGGCGATTCAAGAGAACCAGCGGCCTCCATCTGCCGCGCCTGAATCGCTCATTGATACGGATGGCTTCGTTTTCCACCTCGCGTTGAAAATCGGCATATCTCTGAATGTGGTTTCGTGTAGGTGCGCCGATCTGGATAAAGGTGAATTTTCCCTGATAACGCGGATGCCTTTCGAGGAAAGACTCTACCGCTTGAAAGCGCTCGATGATGCCCTTGGTGTAGTCCATTCGATCAACGCCCACACCCAGGAATGTTGCTTCTATCCCTAGTTCTGCGATCAACCGGCTTCGTTCTTCTGCTGTCGTGTTTTCTGGAGGAATGTCTTCACCTTCGAAGAAGTCGACGCTGATCGGAAATGGCAGGACCGATGACCAGTGATTCTTGCGCCGAACGGAAAAACGTTCCCAGTCCACACGGGCCTCAAGTACACGATCTACAGTACTGAGAAAATTATTGCAGTGCGCTTGGACGTGAAATCCAATCAGGTCCGCCCCGAGCAATCCGTCTAACAATTCCTGCTGCCACGGGCAGATGCTGAACGCCTCCGGGTTTGGCCATGGAATGTGCCAGAAGATTGCGATTCTTGCATGCGGTATACGGTCCTTGACCATCCGAGGTAGCAGCACAAAGTGGTAATCCTGAATCAGGACAACAGGATCTTTTTCGTCTGCAATTTCCTCCGCAAGTGCATCTGCGAATCTTGCATTCACATCGTTGTAGTACTCCCAATCGGAGGCACGAAAAATCGGACGTGTATGCGCCATGTGGCAGAGAGGCCATAGGCCTTCATTGGCAAAGCCATAGTAATAACCATCTTCTTCTTTCTCACTGAGCCAGATACGACGAAGTGTGTATTTGGGATTGTCCGGTGGAACCTGCAGGCGATCTCGACTGTCTACCATTTCCTTATCAGCATTGCCACTTCCCTGTGCTATCCAGGTTCCATTGCAGGCGCAGAGAATTGGCTCAATCGCTGTAACCAGTCCACTGGCAGGAACTGTCACTGTTATTTCGTTACCCTGCCGGCTGTGAATATAAGGTTCACGATTTGAGACAACAAAAAGGCCGCTGCCATTAAGCTTTGTACGAACGTGATCGGCCAATCGCTGTGCGGTCCAAAGAGATTCGTTTGAATTCCTAAGTCTGGCTTCGATCTCCGCTGCGGCACGAGCCTGGCGCATGCTTTCTGCAAGCGGCGCCACCTCCCGAGCCAGCGATTGGAGGAAGTCCAGATCTTTTGCCGGAGGCGGGGTGACATGCCGGTCCACGCGTAGTGTTTTCATCCACTGCGCAGCGCGCGCAATCGGCCCAACAAGACTCCAGCGCACAATCAACAAGGTGATAGCGACAATCACCAGCACCAACCCAGCAATATGTGCAAACGCCTGACCCCAGACGCGGAAGATCTGGGCGCGGATGTAGCCAGTATCGTAGACAACAATCATGCCACCGGCAACGCTCCTGTTTATGGCATGTAGTGGTGTGGCGAGAACGTACAGCCTTTTAAAATGCGGCCGCATATAGATGCTTTCAGTGTGATTATTTGAGATTGCATCCTTCAGTATTTTGGGCACGGCGGGCATAACTGCGCCCAGATCACGAGTGACAACGAGGGGATAGGATTCACTATCGTATATGCCGATGCCAAGCAGGTGATCGCGATTGGTGAAGCGATCGATCATGGACTCGAGTCCAGACATGTCTCCATTTTGCAAATCAGATTCAGCATTTGCCGCCAGGCTTTCACCAAATGTTTCGGCTTTCCGTTCGAGATCCAGGCGGAGTGAATCCTTCTCGGTCCGCACCTGATACCAGGAGAACACAAGGGACACCATCGTGACTCCGATGATCAATGCCACAATCAACCGCAAACTCAGAATCCGCATTTGCCCTCGCTCGACCTATGTTTGATGCGGGTTAAGGGAAAAACCTGCGTCGCAATCCGCACCACCGAACCGGAGATGTTGCCCAACCCCTCTTTTTGAAGCAGGCAATTTCACGCCTTGCATGGAAGCTACCCTCCGTGAAAAGCAGAATCACGCCGGGATAGTATGCGCATTCCGATGAACAATCGCCAGGAGTGCTCGGGTCATAGCGCCAATCAATAACGGTGAACAGTACGGGTCCATCCAAACTCCCCAGGCATTTTCGCCCTCAATGATCGCGCACAGCTGAAGTTTAGCAACCCGGTTCACGAGACGACGCAAAGGGTCTGTGTCCGGGCAGAGTTACTTGTCCTTTACTCCTGCTCGAAGATGAGGAAGTAATCTTCTCCGTCGGCTTTCGTAAAGTCGTAACTAGCGACATACCGGAAGCCTGCATCGCGAAGTTCATGGATCACGATGGCCTCATCCAATCCGTGATTTGCGCCATTTCCATTGCGGTCAATGATACCGAGCTTTGCTCCTGGCCGCAGCGCGGGTGCAAGGTTACGCAAAAGCAGCTGCGGATGAGCAATTTCGTGATACGTCTTAAGCATCACAACGGCGTCCAGGCTATTGGGCGGAAGTTTCGGATCATCAGGGAGGCCAAGCACCACATGGATTTGTGGCAAATGTTCGCGTTCAACGCGATCATGAATCGCCTTGGTTGCTTCGGGATTGATATCTTCGGCATAGACTGTTCCGTCGGATCCGACTCGCTGGGCAGCTCGGACTGTTAACCAGCCGCTGCCGGCGCCGATGTCCGCAACTGATGAGCCGGGATGAACGTCGAGAAGCGTAAGAATGCGCTGAGGCTGGAGTCTCGCGTCGCGTTCTGGATATTCAAAGATTGACAAATCGCCCGTGTATGGTGTGCTCGTCGGATGCGATGGTGCCGGATTAGGTGCGGCTTGAGCCTGCACGAATATCGAGGAGATGGCCAGCAGGAAAGAGCTCAGGAATCGTACGCCTTGCCGCATAGGGAATCATGCTGCGGGGATGGAGCTACTGTCAAAGTTCAGGCAGATGCGGATAAACCAAACGGAGTCTCGATGCGACTGCTACGCGCTCATTGCGGCAGTTTCATTTCCGGCAAAAGACCCTTTACCTGCTATGAACTAGAGCACAATGCGATAATCCGCTAGTTTTCGCGTGATTCGTTCCCGGTCGAGGTACTCGAGCAAAGGAATGGCGTATTTGCGCGAAACTCCTGTCAACGTCTTGAAATAGGCCACATCGATAGTTCGTCCGCGCTGGGTCTCTATACTTTTTTTTAGCTGCGCTACAGCGCTATGGTGCATGCAAAGAGTATCGCTGCCCAGCCGGACGAGAGTCTTTTCGCGCAGCAGCTGAGTGATGAGCCTGTGCATCTCGGTTGGTTCTATTTTCATTCGTCTCGCAAGTTCTTCAGGCGAAGGAGGGGCGAGTCCTGCGGCTTCGAAAGCCGCGCTCACAGTGGATAGCTGTGCCCGATCAGGGTCCAATTCATGATTGGCACCATTGACCAGTACGACGAGGTCATTATGGATGCGAAGCTTTCTCTGTTTGACAAGCTGCTCCAATGCAGAATCAAAAACCTCCGGTTCCAAACGGGAAAGATTTCGGAGCTCCGCTCGCTTCGAGCCCCCAGCAGGGGTTTCCTTAACATATGCCTCAAGTTGGGTGACAAGCAGCGACAGACAGGCTTCGAAGGCATCGTGTGTCAACAATAAATTATTTGGAAGCAAAACGAGTTTTGAGTGTTGAATCAGCGACTTCAGACGTTCACAAAGCGCCTCATTCTTCTTGCCGGTTTCGACGGAGAGAGCTTTGAGTGAAATTCCTGCGGCGGCGCGCCTCGCAATCCGAAGGACGATCTGTTCATCCGCCGACGCGTTCTGCACCTGTTGGAGCCATTCTCGACAAGCCGTCTTTTTCAATCGCGGAATGGGATGGACGTCGAGTACACGCCCGCCACCAATGGTCGTAAGCGGCGAGCCATTACGAATTACGAATCGGTCACCCGGTAAAAGGACGATCGGGTTGCTGAGCCGCAACCGCGCAAGCCGCCTCGTCTCGGCTTCGATGGGGTGATATTCATAGAGCGAAACAGCTGCCATGCAATCTGATGCGAACGCATGGAAGTGAACGTGGCTGTTATGTTTAAGGGGCGCCGTGCGACCCAGAATACTTAGTTCTGCATCGATCGTGTCTACCGCGACTATGGTGGAAGGCTCGACCAGCGTGTCACCACGCTTTAATTCAGAGACCTGAATTCCTGCCATATTGAAAGCTACGCGAGTACTGGCGCTCACCGATTGTTGCACGTGCCCATGCACCTGAATTCCGCGAACTCTGGCAGTGCGACCCTCCGGCTCGACTGAGAGGAGCTGGTCGGCCTTGACGGTCCCGGCAATCAGCGTTCCTGTAACGACAGCGCCGAAGCCTTTCATCACAAATGCTCGGTCTAAAGGAAGCCTCGGTAGCATGTCCGTATCTTTGCTTGGAATGCGCGATGCAAGAGCAATCAATTCGTGACGCAGTTGTTCAATCCCTGCACCTGTCTTTGCGCTTACCGGAATGATCGGCGACAAGCTCGCTGCAAGGGGGGTGTTGCCTAGGAAATGTTCTACGGCTTGTCTGATTTCGTTCAACCTTACATCGCTTACAGTATCGGTCTTCGTAATAACTGTGAGACCTCGCTCAATGCCTAGTAATGTGCAGATGGCAAGATGTTCCTCAGTCTGGGGCTTTACACCCTCTTCCGCAGAGATGACGAGCATCACAGCATCGATACCGCCGGTTCCAGCAAGCATATTTCGTACAAACAAGGCGTGGCCCGGAACATCAATAAAACTCACCCTAAGAGGTGATTTGTCGATAGACTCAGCATCCAATGAAGCAAAACCAAGATCGATCGTGATGCCCCGTCGTTTTTCATCCGGCAGGCGATCTGTGTCAACGCCTGTGAGTGCACGGACCACGGCGGTCTTACCATGATCAATATGGCCGGCTGTACCAATGACAATTGACCTCGGCACTCCGCCGTGATCCATAAGATGGGACGTGATCTGTACAGCCATAGTCAGCTTCCGGTCGTTTCGAGAGCCAGCCTCAAGTGACGAGTAAGGACCTGGAGCAAATACGGATCGAGTTCAGCGTCGACGGTGCGCAAATCGAGGAGAACGAGATTGTCATTGATTCTCCCGATGACTGGCGGATCGAACTGACGCAATGCACTCTGGAGAGTTTCCGCACCTATATCTGAATGACATAAGGAGATCGCGTAGCTTTCCAACCTGGCTCTTGGTGCGGCGCCTCCACCGACTGCGCTCTCGACTGGCACGACCTCGACAGTCAGTTCGGAAGAATTCACTTGACTGACGATCTGTTCGCACCGTTCCTTGATCTGTTGTGACTCCGTGTGCAGCATGCGCATAACTGGGATACGTTCAGGCGTATCGGAAAGATACTCAACCAAAGTCGCTTCAAGTGCGGCATAGTTTAGTTTGTCCGCCCGGAATGTCCTGAATAGAGGATTCACCCGAATCTGGTCGACCAGGTCCTTTCTGCCTGCAAGAATGCCGCATTGCGGTCCTCCGAGCAGTTTGTCGCCGCTGGCAGCAACAAGGTCGCAGCCTTTGCCAAAGCTATCCATCAATGTGGTCTCGCCATGGATACCACACGATTCAAGAGAATGGATTAACCCGGTTCCCTGGTCTTCAAATACCGGGATATGGGCCTGCTTTCCAAGTGCGATGAGTTCGTCAAGCGACGGCTTCGCGACGAAGCCCTCCATGCTGAAATTAGACTGATGTACTCGGAGAATCAGGCCGGAGTTGGGGCCCAATGCACGCTCATAATCCGATAATCGCGTGCGATTGGTGGTGCCAACCTCTTTGAGCGACGCCCCGGATTCTTGGAGAATCTCAGGAATGCGAAAACTACCGCCAATTTCAACGAGCTCGCCCCTGGAAACAATAACTTCCTTTCCTTTTGCAAGGGAGTGCAAGGCAAGAAATGTCGCTGCAGCACAGTTGTTGACGATGATTGCCCGAGATGGGTGCTGTTGATCCGATATGGCAGCCTCGCTCTGAAGAAGCGTGAGAATGAGCGACTCCACATGAACGTCACGGCTTCCACGTTCGCCAGAGCCAAGATCGAGCTCAAGATTAGAGTAGCTGCTCGCTACTCGGACGAGGTGATCGAGCGCCAGCTTGCTCAGTGGCGCGCGCCCGAGATTTGTATGAAGAATAACGCCGGTCGCGTTTACGATTGGCCGCAAGGAAAATTGATATCTCTGGCTCAGGTTTTCGGCCACGGAGAGTGGCAAACCGGCGACGCGCTCCGACAATGTCGCGCGTGTGTGCAACCCGCGCACGATCTCGTCCCGTGCTTGATCGAGAGCGCGACGGACGGCATTTACAACGGCGGTGCGCTTGTGTGATTGCAACAGGAGATCAATACCATCCACTCGGAGTAAATCATTTACCGAGGGCAGGATGCGGTAGAGGTCTTCAGAAGAAGAAGTAGCACCGTCAACATCGACTCGCATACTGCTGGCCTCCCTGCGGAACTCCATTTCTTCTTTGCAACTATCTCAGCACAATCGCGGGTTTCCCCGCCAGAACGCGCCCGATTGCTTTGGCGGGTATGGGTGCATCGCGAAACGAAGCGAGCAAAACTGCCGCAGTCTCGGCATCTGCACTGATGAGCAGGCCACCCGAGGTTTGTGGATCGTACATCAGTGTTCGCACGTCTTCGCGGATGCGGCTTGTGAGTGCATCGGAAACCACGCACTCCGCGTAATCGCGATTAGCTAGCAAGCCCGCTGGGATCGTACCGAGCGCGACCGCATCCAAAGCGCCTTCGAGCAGTGGCACCTCTTCCGTCTCGATCTCAAGAGTGACCCCGCTGCCAATCGCCATTTCGCGACCGTGCCCCATCAATCCAAATCCGGTAATATCTGTCATCGCGTGCACCCCGGTGTGTTCAGCAACAATTGCCGCGGTAATTTTGTTGAGAGTGGTCATCCATCGCACGGCGCCATTTACCCACAAGGTCTGAGCCTTGTCCTGTTTGAGAGCTGTTGTAATTACTCCAGTCCCAATCGGCTTTGTCAGGATGAGAACATCTCCCGGGCGGGCGCCTGCATTGGTAAAAATGTGGGCTGGATCGATAAGGCCGGTGATAGCGTAGCCAAATTTCATTTCGGTATCACGAACGGAGTGCCCGCCGATTAGGGTGCAGTTGGCCTCGACTAACTTCGACAGACCACCGCGCATCACTTCTCCGAGCACCTCCATATCCCCATCCTGAGGAAAACAAACTACTGCCAGTGCGGTGAGGGGTTGGCCGCCCATCGCATACACATCACTCAAGGAATTCGCCGCCGCAATCTGACCGAAGGTGTAGGGGGCGTCCACCATTGGGGTGAAGAAATCGACAGTCTGGACCAAAGCCATGTTTTGGCCCAGACGATATATGCCTGCGTCGTCAGATTGATCGAATCCAACCAGAAGGTTCGGGTCTGTCTGTAGTGGAAGCGCGTCCAATACGGTTCTCAGCGAACCGGGGGCCAGTTTGCTGGCGCATCCACCTGCCTTGACTTGCTGGGTAAGCCTGATGGGCGATAGTGCTTGCGACGAGTCATTGCGATGATCATGCATTGCAGTCGAAAAGACTTCGTATTATAGATACAAGGTCAACGCAAAAGGAAGTGCCTGGGCTCCGGTGATCCTCCCGGTCTTCAAAACCGGCGGTCGTCCTCAATGGGCGACGGTGTGTTCGACTCACACGCACTTCCGCCAACATTGCCAACAAGAGAACCTTTGACTGAACTGGCAAAACTGCCAGTTGCCAATCAACTCCCGTTCCGCTGTGATCAAAGAGACGCAGGAGCGCAAGAAATCCCTGCGTAGCGGCAAGTTGATTTCCCAGGAGGAGTCCGCAGGGATGCAAGCGTCGCGCCGGGATTTCATTCGTTTGATGGCCGGGGGCAGTGGCGCAATAGCGCTTGGACTGGATATTCGGCCTCTGGTCGCCCAGGCGCGTTCCTTGAAAACCTCAAAGACCACTGAGACCCGATCGAATTGTCCATATTGTGCCGTTTGCTGCGGCGTGATTGTGCACACCATCGGAGATGGGGCAAAGAATGTCGTGCCCGCCGTGGTACATATCGAAGGAGATCCTGATAACCCGGTCAATCGCGGAACTCTATGTCCAAAAGGAGCTTCGCTACAGCAGGATTGCGTTAATGAGCGAAGGCTGACCAGGCCGCAGGTGAGACGGCCGGGACGCTCCGATTGGGAAGACATCTCCTGGGACCAGGCACTTGATGAAATCGCGCGCAAAGTAAAAGATACGCGTGACAAAGGTTTCGTACGTGTCGACGAGCAAGGGCGCATGGTGAATCGCTGCGACAACATCGCATTTGCCGGTGGCGCCACGGATACGAATGAATTCTGCTGGACCGTTGTGAAGACAACGGCAGCCTGGGGGGTTGTGCGCCACGAAAACGTGGCGCGGACTTGACACGGCCCCTCGGTTCCCGGTCTGGGAACGACATTTGGCCGAGGCGCCATGACCAACAGCTGGAACGACATCGCCAACACCGATGTCATGTTGATCATCGGGGCGAATCCTGCAGAAAACCATCCCTGCGGTTTCAAGTGGGCGATTGAGGCCAGACGCCTGCGAAATGCGCGCATGATCGTCGTGGACCCGCGCTTTACTCGTACCGCGGCAACGGCGGACTTGCACGTGCCCATCAGGGCCGGCAGCGACATTGCCTTTATCGGAGGGCTGATTCGTTACGTCATTGAGAACAATCTTTATGCCCGCGAATATGTGCTGAACTACACAAACGCCTCGTATCTGGTTAGCGAGGACTTCCACTGCGCAGACGACGGACTTTTTTCCGGATTCGATGCCGCACATTCCGACTATGACCGGAGCAGTTGGAATTATCGTGCACACGGCGGTACAGCGGCTTCAGGAAGTCTGCCGGAAGTCATAGCAACTGACCCGACGCTCCAGGATCCGCATTGCGTGTTTCAGCTTTTGCGCCGGCAATACTCCCGCTACACGCTGGAAATGGTTGAGCGGATCACCGGCGTTCCCCAAGCCCAGTTCCTGAAAGCTGCCGAAGAGTTCGCGGGAATCCGCCGCAATGGTGACATGACGAAGACAGGCACGCTCATGTATGCGCTTGGCTGGACGCACCATTCCACGGGCACGCAAACGATTCGCGCGGGAGCGATTCTTCAACTCCTGCTCGGCAATATGGGACGTTCGGGGGGAGGCGTCAATGCATTGCGCGGGCATGCCAATGTGCAGGGCGCGACGGATCTGGCCATCTCATGGGACAGCCTGCCGGGCTATTTGAAGCCTCCCTCGGCAGGTGATGGCAGCTTCGCTGGCTGGATGAAGCGGACCACGCCCGCACCTTCAAAACCGAGCGAGTCTCAGTCTCTGAATTACTGGGCAAATACACCCCGATTTGCTGTTTCTCTGCAGAAGGCGCTGTTCGGACCCGTGGCGACCGCTGCCAACGGCTGGGCCTACGATTACATGCCCAAGCGGCCGGATGGGCGGGGCTGGTGGGCGCTCTCCGATGAAACCATCCAAGGCAAGGTGCGGGGAGCGTTTTGTTTCGGCATGAACGTCCTAGCTCTGGCGCCGTCGGCAAGCCGGACCCTTGCAGCCCTGAGTCAGCTTGACTGGCTGGTGGTATGCGAGATATTTCCGGACGAAACAAGCGAGTTCTGGCGTGCCCCGGGTATATCCGCAGAGCAGCAGGCAAAGATAGACACCACGGTTTATCGTCTGCCCGGGGCTGGCTTTTCAGAGAAGCCGGGAACGATGGTCAACTCATCTCGGCTCCTGCAATGGAGAGATGCCGCCAATCCTCCTCCCGGCGACGCGCGAATCGATCTGGAAATTCTCGCGCAGATTTTCACGCGCGTTCGCCGGTTATACCAGACAGAGGGCGGAGCTTTTCCGGATCCGATACTGAATCTCACCTGGGATTACGCAGATCCCGAACGGCCGAGCGCGGAGGAGTTAGCCAAAGAATTAAATGGCCGGTCACTCGCTCCAGTGACTCAAGGGAGCAGCACTATTCCTGCGGGAGTGCAACTGCCGGACTTCAGTTGGCTCCGGGACGACGGTTCTACCGCAAGCGGGTGCTGGATCTACTGCGGCTCATGGCCGGAAGGCGGTGCGTTGACGAAGCGCCGAGGTACCGAAGATCCGTCCGGTCTTGGAATCTATCCGAACTGGGCCTGGGCATGGCCTTTGAACCGCCGGGTCTTGTACAACCGTGCCTCCTGCGATCCGCAGGGAAAGCCCTGGGATCCGAAACGGTCATCGGTTTGGTGGGATGAAGCTGCTGGCCGGTGGAAAGGACACGATGTTCTCGACTTTAAAGTAGACTCCGCTCCCAAAGATCGTATGGGACCATTCATCATGACTCAGGAAGGTGTGGCACGGCTCTTCGCGCCGTTGTCGCTTCTGGTGGAAGGCCCATTCCCCGAGCACTATGAGCCTATCGAGAGCCCGGTTGAAAATGTCCTGCACCCGGCAGTCCGGACAAATCCGCTTGGCCTGAAGATCGAGACGCCCTTCGACAAGTTCGGAACACCGGCACAGGGCTACACGGCGATAGCATTTACGATGCGGCTCACCGAAACCTACCACTTCTGGACCAAGAACAATCCTGCCAATGTTGAGTTGGTGCCGGAGCCGTTTGCCGAAATCAATGAGCGGATGGCAGAAGGACTCGGGATCGCCGCCGGCGACTTCGTTCGCATCTCGAGTGCACGCGGCGCGCATATTTGCCGGGCGATGGTAACGAAGCGGCTGAAGCCTCTGCAGGTGGACGGCAAGCAGGTTTACCAGGTGGGGATTCCGTTCAGTTGGGGATTCCGTGGCATCGCTGAAGACGCTGGCCGGACCTCGCGCACGCTCGTCAACCTGATCACGCCCACAAGTTACGACGCCAATACGCGCACGCCGGAGTACAAAACGTTTCTGGTGAAGGTGGAAAAGGTGGATCGACTATGAGCGCAGAGTCGCGCCGCATTCAGAAGATTTCAGCGCACGCCGGGCCGGTGCCGGGCGTGGGAACTGACCGCGAAGAAAAAGTAGCCAAGCTCATCGATGTCTCCACCTGCATCGGTTGTAAGGCCTGCGAAGTTGCTTGCCAGGAATGGAACGATCTCCCTTTTGCCGAGACCACATTTCAAAATGACCTCCAGACCATGCAGGATACCTCGTGGAATGTCTGGACACTGGTCAAGATGGACGAGATGGAGCGCGACGATGGAACGCTGCAATGGCTAATGCGCAAACACGGCTGCATGCATTGCGCCGATCCTGGTTGCCTCGCTGCCTGTCCCGCGGAAGGGGCCATCGTTCAGTATGAAAACGGGATCGTTGATTTCGATCATGACAAATGCATCGGGTGCCAGTACTGCACTATCGGGTGCCCGTTTAATGTGCCCAAGTTCAATCCGAAGTCAAAGAAAGTTTTCAAATGCACGCTTTGCGCCGACCGTGTGGAGCACGGCCTTGAGCCGGCATGCATCAAGTCCTGCCCTACTGGATGCTTGCAGTTCGGAGCAAAGGAAGAGATGCTCCATGTGGCCCACAAAAGAGCGGAGCAGTTGCGAGAACACTTCGGATACAAGAACGCTGGTGTTTACGATCCTCCGGGCGTAGGCGGCACCGGGGTGATCTATGTGCTGCACGATGTAACTGCGCCCGAGACGTATGGTGGATTGCCGAAAGACCCTCACATCCCGGCCGCAGTCGGCTTATGGAAAGGCCCGCTGAAATGGTTGGGCGGCCTGGCGATATTCGGCGGCTTGATCGGGATGATCGCCCATTTCTTCCTCTTCGGTCCAAAGGACGACCCCGGCGAAGAAGAACATGGGAGACCGGAGAAGCCCCAATGATCAAGGTTCGTTGGCGCAAACTGGATCCGGAGCATATCAGCCGTTACACGTTTCACGAGCGCGCCATTCATTTCATTGTCGCAGTTACTTGCGTTTACCTGGTGTTAAGCGGCCTGGCGCTCAATACTCCATTTCTTTTCTGGTTATCGTCAATCCTCGGTGGCCGGGCTTCGATGCGGCTTTTTCATCCTGTTCTGGGGCTGTTCTATTTCGTATTCCTCATCTACATGTGGTGGATGTGGCGGCGCGACCTGCGTTTTAACCAGGCGGACAAAGGCTGGATGCAAAACATGGAAGCGTACATCACCAACCACGACGACGATCTGCCGCCCATCGATCGCTGGAATGCAGGCCAGAAGATTTTCTTCTGGATGATGATGGTGTCGGGCATAGGGCTGATTATTTCCGGGATCGTGCTGTGGTTTCCCGAATATGTACCCTGGAGCCTGCAATGGATCAAGTTTCTTGCGATCATACTTCACGTTGCCTGCGCCTTCGTGAGCATCGGAGGGTTGATGATCCATCTATACATGGGAATCTTTCTTGTGAAGGGCGGTTTCCGTCAGATCGTTACCGGAGAAGTGACGCGGGGCTGGGCCTATCATCATCATCGTTTGTGGCTGGAGCGAGTCACGAAGGAGCGCGCTGATGGTTAGCTGTCTCAATCCCGCATTTCGCTTTGCAGGGCAACAACGAATCTGGGCTGCATACCGGGAGCGCGCAGAAAAGCTGAACGTCGGGACAGAGAATCCGCTGCTGACCAGGTATATTGAGATCGTTTCGCTCCAGGCGCAACTCAGTTCCATCCTGCTCAGCACGCTGGAGGTTCCGCAAGCGGATAGCGATCGCGCTCTTCTATCATATTTCAATGGAGAAGCACTGCGCCCGCTCCTCGCGCTGGCTGTATGCGAGTTAACGGCAATGGGGCAGAGTCAGCCGCCGGGCGAATCGCTGGAGTTGCTCGAAGAGTTGTGGAATCAGGTCGAGGACTTCGCTTATCCCCGGGATTTCGCAGCGCGGCTGGTCCTGGAAGTCTTTGCGACCGGGCTTTCGACTTTGCCACACAAGGAAATAGAAACAACGCCCGATCATTGCCCCCATTGCGGCTTTACTATCTTATGCTCTATCGCGCGAGAAGAGGGTATGGGCCGGAAACGATCAGGTCAGTGCTCTCTTTGCTCCAGCGAATGGGCGGTTGCACGTTTGGGATGCCTGCGTTGCGGGGAGCAGCGCGCGTCCAACTTACCCGTATTCAGCTTCGACGCCTGGATGCATATTCGAGTCGAGGCATGCGATTCATGCGGCGGATATCTGAAATCCATCGATATGACAAAGGACGCCGCTGCGCTGCCCCTCCCCGACGACATCGCGTCGAGCGCGGTCAACATCTGGGCATTTGAGCAGGGCTATCAAAGCATCGGGAACTCCCTCTTCCGTCTGTAGAGTTGGCAGTGTTGAGTTGAAACGAAGCCATCGCTTGCATAGACGTCTATTGATCTCTTAAGCCCTGCCTTCAGGACTGCCCATCTTCATGGGCAGCCACAATTATTTGGCTCTTAGCGAGCCTGCGGGATTGATTGCGGCAACGCGACGGGCCAGCAGAAAGCTTACTACTGCGTCGTTGCCGCATGGATGAGCGGCACGATGGCGAGGCTTAATGGATCCGCGATGTGCGGCAGTTTCCACGTATACTGCCTTGCGTGCGGAGGTTAGCCTGTGCGGACGAAACAGCTCATCGCGTTGTCGATCTTTCTAGGCTTCAGTTCTGGGATCACCCATGGCCAGACGACGGCGCCATACGACATAGAGCAGCGAATTGAAGCTGTAGAGTCGTGCCTTCCGCCGCCGGTCATCGTCAAAGGCGAGCCCAAAGCTTGCACACCCCTGTCGAAACGAATAGTGGAATTGCATGTTCCCGGCGTCAGCATCGCGGTCGTACATAGCGGCAAGATCGAGTGGGCGAAGGGATATGGGGTGCGGCAAATTGGCGGAGATCCTGTGACGGTTGAGACTCTCTTTCAGGCGGGTTCGATTAGTAAGCCGGTCGCTGCCATGGGTGCGCTTCACTTGGTTCAGGAAGGTAAGCTCTCGCCCGATACAGACATCAATGCGAGCCTCACAAGCTGGAAGCTGCCGTCAAGCAATGCCGCTCCAGGTGCAGTTGTGACACTGCGAGAGCTGCTTACCCATACAGCTGGGATTACTGTTCACGGTTTTCCCGGATATGCAGCCGGTGCCCCGGTTCCGACGCTTGTGCAGGTGCTGAACGGAGAAAAGCCAGCCAATACAGAACCGATCCGGCTGGATAGCCCGCCGGGAAAGGAGTGGAGGTATTCCGGAGGCGGATATACGGTGATGCAGCAACTGGTGATCGACACGGTGAAAGAGCCCTATCCGAAGTTTCTGCACGACACGGTGCTGGACCCCGTTGGAATGACCCACAGCACCTATCAGCAGCCCCTTCCAGCGTCTTTACTGAGCAGTGCGGCCATGCCCTACAACGGCGATGGAACTCCAGTGCAGGGCGGCCCACACACGTATCCGGAAATGGCGGCCGCTGGGCTGTGGACGACGCCTTCAGATCTATGCCGATACATTCTCGAAGTTCAGAATTCGCTGACGGCGAAGGCGAACCATGTGCTGTCACAGTCGATGACGCAGCAGATGCTGACACCGGGAAAGGGTGACTGGGGCCTGGGTCTTGAACTCGGCGGATCGACTACAGACAAGTGGTTCTCGCATGGCGGGGTGAATGCGGGCTATGAAGCCTTATTTGTCGGATACGATCGCGACGGCGACGGCGCTGCGGTGATGACGAATGCACAGGGCGGAAGCCGTCTGGCCGCGGAAGTGATGAGCGCAATCGCGATGGCATATGGCTGGCCGGATTGGAAGCCTGCAGTTCGAACAGAAGTGAAGGTCGATCCCGCGGTGCTGGCGCGCTATGTGGGGACATATCAGCTGACTCCAAACTTTAGTGTGACGTTCACGCTTGAAGGCGATCAACTGATGACGCAGGCCACGAACCAGCCGAAGTTCCCTATCTATCCGGAATCACGAACAAAGTTCTTTCTTAAGGTCGTAGACGCCGAGGTCGAGTTCGTTCCTGATGACAAGGGGCAGGTGAACTACGTGATACTGCACCAGGGCGGACAAGATCACAAGGGAGTTCGCAAGTAGAGTTGAGGTCAGCGATACGGGGTGTGCTGTGCCGGGCGCTCGAGGGCGTTGGATATTTCAGTTAATGTTGCTCGGTGTTCCCCTGATGTTGTGGGGACAGCTGGCGAATGCGCATTATTCCGCAATCCCCTCGCCGCACTCTGAAAACGGTCCTGGCGATCGTAAGAAAAAAGACACAGACAGCTGCTATGTGCGCAGGGTGAAGACACTGCCAGGAAGTCACAGCTTCGCTGCAGACTTTATTGAGGCTATTGCCACTGATCCCAGCCCGAGAGTGAAGAGCCGCAACGTTATATGGGCCCTGACCGCTGACCTTAGCGATGAGATCCCGGCGGAGGAGCGGGCGCTGTATATCTCGAAATCAACGAATGGCGGAGAAACCTGGACGCAGGTGGTGAAGTTGGATTCGAGGTATTTCGACGCGGGGATCGATGAGGGCCTGCGGAATGGACTGAGTGTGGCTCCGGGCGGTGCGGAGTTTGTGGTCACAACGCAAAGGGGGGCATTCCAGATTCTTCGGGCGCGCGGCTCGGATGCATTGGTGAGGTATATCGAGGGGCCGCACGTTCAGCACGACAGGCCCTGGGTAAGTATTACGAAGAAAGAGGGCGATCCGGTAAGGGCCGCAGCGGCGAAGATGACGGCCGACGGAAGAAGGCTGATGGTGGGATATGGATACTTTGATATGAATCCCCAGATCGTCACCTATCACAGGGGACGGAACGGGTCGTGGGTGGAGGAGGGGCCTCTGCCGGAAATCCCCACGGATCTGGATATCTTGTCAATGCAGTGGGATCAAGCGGAGAGGCCGCGGCCGGGTTCGCTGTACGTGGGAACAGGTGATCAGGTGTTCCGGCTGAATCTGCGTACGATGAAATGGACTGGGGTGAAGGGGGTTGAGCCGGACTCAGCAATCCACGCCATCAACACTGTAGGAGGACTGCATATCGCAGCGTGCTGGGGCATTTATGAGCCGGTGAGCGCGGACGTTGTCACTAGGGTGACGGATGAGGTCTTCGTCTACCACAGGGATGAAGATGAGACGGGATCGAATGTCCGGGCGTATGGGATTGAGGTGGATCCTGCCAACCCAAAATGGCAGGTGGTGACTGCGCTGACGGGTGTGTACATCACTAGGGATGCCGGTCAGAACTGGAGGCGGATGATTGGGCTTCCCGGGGGCGAGTATCGGACGGCACACATCAATGCGGATGGGGGCGTGATCGTGTCGGGGATTCCGGGGACGTTTCTGGCGAATCCATTTTCGAGTGGGTGCGGGCCGAGGTTGAGGAAGAGGGATGATTCTGATCAATAAAATAAAGGAAGCATATGGCGGGATCGAGCACCTTGGTTCTCCGTGAAGACGGCAAAAATTAAAACCTGAGCAGCTTTTTGGAAAAAATGTTCATCGCCGGATGAGACTAACTTAGACAGTAGGGCCGACATTGACCGAAAGCAGTTTCAACATATTGCCTTCATTGTCTGTGATTGCCTTCAATTGCGAAGCCAGCAACCTTGGCAAGTGACCCTTGGCGGCTGAAGCTGCTATAGCGTCAGACGATCTCCTGAACCCACTGGCGTCGCCATGCGGGAGGGTCGAAGGGATCCGCAAAATATTGTGTCTCGTGCACGACCTTATCGTTACGGAACTCCATAATGCTCACTGTGAATGCTGATCGCCCTTGGTAGGTGATAGTGTATTCCGTGATCCAGAGATCACCTTTTCCGAGAGTTCGCTTGACATTGAAGCCTGATGGCTTGCCGGGGTGATGACTCCGCAAGGCTCGCAAATTGCTTCTGCCCACGATCCGCTCGCCTGACTGAGGATAGTCACAAATGGCATTGTCATCGTAAATATCGTGTTCTGCGTCCGCATCGCCGGCTGCCGAGGCTTGCCAGTGCGCATTCAGTGCTTCGCGTATCTGTTCCTCTTCCATGGACTACTCCAGTAGCTGGTTGGGTTTTTATTTTCAACTACCCTGCGCGAGCATGCAAATACGCAGGCGGTAAGTCCGACGTGCAACGCCTCGCCTACACCACGCTCATTTCCGATATCGCTCCGCAGAATCAAGTGTCGAAATCCAGCTTCCAGTGCATTTCTGGCTGCAATTATCGTCCCGGGCGGGATTCTCGTCAGCCGGGAATCAGAAGACTCAGTCCTGGAAGCACCTCTGCGTAATTTTAGCGTTCTGCACTAATGACAGAATCTATATGCCTGGTCGGATGAACTTGCCTCTGACCTGCAAAATGGCAAGGGCAGTTATCCATCGAACCGCAGGGGATGCGTCGCCTCCGCGGACTACAAATCTTCAGTTCCCGAGAGTCGGTATCAAGACGTCTCCAAACCGCAATCTCAAAATGGAAAGATTTGGCTGCTTATTGCAGACGCGCATCCCAATCAATGGAGGTTCTAGAGAAAGCGGCCCCGGTGAACGAAAATCAGACAATAAAAACATCGACTGTCTCGCCATCTTGGGCTTTGAGGAGACAGCGATGGATAATCTGGATTGGAATGCCCGTCATCGCCCTGCTTGCCGCAGGCGTTTACCTCGCCGATCAGCATTGGCCATTCCGCTACCGGAACGTTCACCCGCTGCTTGAGCAGGTCTTCGCCAGCAGGATCACGGTGAGCGATTACCACCGCATCTACTTTCCCCATCCCGGCTTTGTAGCCAAAGGGCTGACACTGCGCCGCAATTCAGTGCCCGGTCTTCCACCCATCGGTTCCACCGAAGATCTGATCGTGCAGGGAAGCTGGCTGGATCTATTGCTGTTTAGCCGGCATATACGACTGGTGGATGTGAAGGGCCTGCACATCGTGATCCCGCCAGTCGGAAGTAAGGAGAATCGAGAGGATTTCCCCGCCGGCAGCAGTGTGGACTTTTCCGGTCCTTCGACTACAGTCGAAGAGCTCTACATTCACGACGCCGCCCTTGACATCATGCGCGTGAATGGCGGTAAGTACACTTTTCCAATTCGCCAGCTCATCATGCGCGGCGTGCAGAAGGGGCAGGCGGTTCCCTACTTCGTCGATATGCAGAACGCCAGCCCAACCGGGCACATTCAGGCAACCGGCAGATTTGGTCCACTTGTTGCGACGAATCTGGGGTCCACACATGTTTCAGGCACATTCACCTTTACACAAGTGAATCTTAGCGGAATTGGAGAACTGCGCGGCATGCTCTCCGCGAACGGACACTTCACCGGGGCACTATCCGCGATTGAGGCATACGCAACCGCAGAGGCGCCTGATTTCGCCGTTAACAAAGGCAGGCCGATAGCGGTTCATGGATCGGCACAGTGCACAGTGAACGCACTCAACGGCAACACTGTTCTTCACGAGATCAAAGGCACGCTCGGAGATACTACTGTAAGTGCTGCCGGCACTGTCGCAGGCACGCCAAATGCGCCGAAAGCCACCGATCTCGACCTGACGGTGACGAGAGGTCGCGCGCAGGACCTTCTGCATCCATTCTTGGAGGATCGGCCACCGATTGCAGGAGTGGTCTCGCTCAAGGCGCACGCGCATCTGACGCCGCAGCAGAATCATGCGAAGTTCCTTCAGCGCCTGAGCGTCGATGGCGGGTTCCATCTTCCCGATGAGCGTGTGAATGATCCCGCCAAGGAGAAGACACTCACCGAATTCAGCGAGCGGGCGCAGGTTTCCAAGCATCCAGTGACTAATCCGGCAATCGAAGCAGAGGACAGTCCGCCTTTAGATGTCCTCTCATCGCTCGAGGGACAGGTAAAGATTCGCGACGGCGTGGTTTCGACACGATGGCTTACATTCTCTCTGCCGGGCGCCTCGGTCAACCTGAACGGATCCTACAATCTGAGCAGCGGGAATGTGCATCTCGTGGGTAATCTGAAGATGGATTCCGACATCTCGCATGTGACTACCGGCTTCAAGTCTCTGCTGCTGAAGCCGCTGATTCCGTTCTTTAAGAAAGATAACGCCGGCGCAAATATTCCAATCGCCATCACCGGCGGTCCGAATGATTACAAAGTGTCACAGAACCTGTTACATAAAAAATAAGATGGCAGCTCTGGCGCGAGAATTGTGGATACCGTAGCCGCGGGCCAGCCTCCCCAAAACTAGTGAATTTTATCCGTCAGCAAGCACCCGGGGCCGGACAGTGCCATGATACGAATGCGTGGCCGGCTCACACAAAAGTGGTCATTCCAACCCATCATGCAGTCGTCTCGACACATATATCGACCAAAGCCCGAGTTTCAGGTAGTCCGAAGCAGTTGCCGTAGGTATAGTGTTTCTGGCGAAGCGCGGAATCCCGGTATCACTGCCCTTTAGTTTCCAGGGAGAGTCGGTGCTCCAGGAGGAGTCATGCAAAGCAAGCGAGTAAGACGAGTACGTCCACTGTTCCTGTTGTTATTCATTGCTCTGAGCCTGGATCTGCCACTATCCGCGGCGCCGGACGCCGCGGAGTTCCACGTACCCGTCGAATACTACAAGCTGCCCAACGGCTTGCGCGTCGTTCTCTCGCCTGACCACACAGCGCCAACTGTTTGCATCGGTGTTTACTACCGCATCGGCTTCCGCATCGAGCCCAAGGACCGCACTGGTTTCGCGCATCTCTTCGAACATATGATGTTCCAGGGCTCGCGAAACCTCGGCAAGATGGAGTTCATCAAGCTCATCCAGTCCAACGGCGGCATCCTCAACGGCTCCACCCGCTTCGACTTCACCAACTACTTTGAAGTCGTCCCTTCAAACAAGCTCGAAACCGTTCTCTGGGCCGAAGCCGACCGCATGAGCGGGCTCGCAGTCACCGAAGAAAACCTCAAGAATCAGCAGGGTGTCGTCGGTAACGAAGTAAAGGTCAACGTCCTCAACCGTCCCTATGGTGGTTTCCCGTGGATCGACCTTCCCATGGCCGCAAACACCAACTGGTACAACGCCCACAATTTCTATGGCGACCTCACTGATATCGAGTCGGCCAAGCTCGATGAAGTAAAGAAATTCTTCGACACCTACTACGCGCCCAACAATGCCGCATTGACCATCGTCGGCGATTTCGATCCAGCCGAGGCGAAAAAGTTCGTCGAGAAATATTTCGGGCCAATCAAGCCCTCGCAACTCCCGCCGCAGCCCGATCTCAGTGAGCCGCGTCAGGAAGCAGAAAAGCGCATCACCAAGACTGATCCCCTTGCGCCACGCCCCGCGCTTGCGATCGCTTATCACATGCCTGAGCGCAATACGCCCGAGTACTATGCGATGGGCCTTATCGAGCAGATGCTCATCGAAGGCAATGACAGCCTGCTTTATAAGGAGCTCGTGCAGAAGCGCGGACTCACCGACAGCATCGAGGGTGGCATCAATCTACTCGGCAATATGTTTGATTACGCCGGTCCCATGTTGCTCTCCGCCGACGTCCGCTATGACCCCACCACCAGCTCTGACACCGTGCTCGCAGGTATGGACGCGGCCATCAATCCGCTGCTCGAAAAGCCAGTAGATAAGCAACTGCTCGACCGCGCGCGGGTCAAGGCGCGTTCAAGCCTGTACGACACCATGACCCAGTTTGGGGGCTTCGGCCTCATGGATCTCCTCTCCAGCTTTGCCCTCTTCGACGACGATCCGGCGCGCGTTAATTCCATTGTGCCGTCATTCGATAAGGTCACGCCTGAGCTGATCCAGAAAACCGCGCAGGATTATCTCCGCCCGACTAATCGCACCATCGTGATCGTGCAACCCGCACCTAAAAACACAGCCGCCGCACCGGCGCAGAAGCAGTAGGAGAGGAGAACCCAGATGAACAAGATCACAATCCCAGCTCTTATCCTCGCCGCGGCAGTTTCTTCAACCATGCTGGCACAAAAGCAGATGCCGCCCGAAGGCGCTCCGCCGAAAGCCTTCACCGTTCCGGCGAACGAAAGCTACACCCTGCCCAATGGATTGAAGGTCACGCTCGTGCCCTACGGCATCATTCCCAAGGTCACTGTGAGCATGGCCATTAAGGCGGGCAGCATCAACCAGGTCCCTAACCACGGTGGAGTCTCTGACATCACGGCCGAACTGCTCAAAGAGGGAACCGAGAAGCTCACGCCCGAGCAGCTGGCCGACGAGGCCGCCCGCATGGGAAGCACGCTCGACATCAACGCCGCTGACGACCAGACCAGCGCCGGCCTCGACGTCCTCTCCGAGTTTGGTCCGGACGCGGTTCGCCTGCTCTCAGATGTGCTGCAGCACCCGCGCCTGCCAGAATCCGAGCTGCCGCGCCTGAAGAACGACATGCTGCGCCAGATCGCTCTCAGTTCCTCGCGTCCACAGACCATTGCCCTCGTGCGCTTTCGCAAGATCCTCTATGGCGACCACCCATACTCTGTTGTCCTGCCGACTGACGCCGAAGTGAAAGCGATCACCCTTAACGACGTGAAGGCATATCTCGCCTCGAACTTCAACCCGCAAAGATCGCATCTATACGTCGCTGGTAAATTCGATACCGGCGCCGTAAAGAAGGCCATCGCCGAGAGCTTCAGCAAATGGTCCCAAAGTGGATCGGCGTGGAAGGCAGACATCCCCACGCCGAATTCCCAGCGCATTCTCGATGTCACCGACCGGCCCGGAGCACCGCAATCGACGCTGATCATCGGACTGCCTGTGCCACCGCCCAACAGTCCTGATGCGATTCCGTTCCTGGTGACCAATGCTCTGCTTGGTGGCTCCTTTAATTCCCGTATCACGGCCAACATCCGCGAGCAGAAGGGCTACACCTACTCGCCGCGCAGCTCTATTTCGGCCCGATACCATGACGCTTACTGGGCAGAAAGCGCCGATGTCACCACCCAGTTCACCGGTCCGTCGATCAAAGAGATCTTCGGTGAAATCGACCGCCTCAAAGACGCGCCTCCGACCGATCCTGAGTTGAAGGGAATCCAGAATTACCTCTCCGGCCTCTTCATCATCCAGAACTCCAGCCGTGATGCGCTCATCAGCCAGCTGCAGTACGTCGACTTCCAGGGCCTGGGTGAAGACTACCTGAAGACCTACGTCGCCAAGGTCAACGCCGTTACTCCCGCCGATGTACAAAAGATGACCGCTGATTACCTGAAGTCACCGGAGATGACCATCGTAGTCGTCGGCGACAAATCCAAAATCACCGATCAACTTGCCCCATGGTCAGCGCAATAGTTGAAAATGACGTGCCCATGGGGTAGTTGATCTCACAGTCATCGTGGCAGACCGCGGATGCCGGGTTTTTTCATCGGATCTCATCCTGAGCGGCCAAAACGTTCAGCATCCTTTAGCCTTGCGCTGATTGCTTATCTGATCTGCTATCTGTGCGCACATGCGCACATTCTCGTTGTGTTTTTACGACGAGCGTTTTCTCTAAGAAAAGAAATTCCCCTCGAATCAAGACAAGAAAATAGGATTTGCCTTGTCAAGCCACGCCATTTAATGCAAGATTATAGGCCCGCCCAATTCCCGCTTGTACGGAACATCAATGGCAGATATTACGCTCACCGACTCTTCATCCCTTTCGGCCAATGCGACCGTGTTCGACGATTCTGTCCTTGGAAAAACTCTGCCATCGGTTATGCACTTTCTGCGCTCTGACGTGATCGGCTCGATGGGCCAAACGCTCGATAAGGTTCAGATAAACTCGCTGTCAATCGGTTTTGATTACGAGCCTAAATTCTCTCTCGCGGGTGGTACGGTCACATTCACAGCAGGTGGTGGCCCGACCGGCGAAATCGACCTGTATAAGCCTGCTGGAGGCGGAAAACCGAGCTCGCTCTTCCCTATCGATCAATTCGGCACAGACATCGAAATGAGAAGTAACTACTATTTGGCTTTGTCATTTCAACTGTCGCTTATAGAAAAAATGAAAGCTACACTGGGTGCATTTTGTCTTATGCCTACTGTAGCTGCGACGGGAAGCGCAAAGTTATATCTCCCATTTGCACCAGATGCTCAGAGCTCCTATCCAACACTGAAGAGCGCCCTGGAAACGCTCTGCGGAACATTTGTTCTTCCATCCTCTATTGATGACATAACGAAACTGCCGGTGGGGTCAGTATTCGCTTATGACTCTCAGGGCACTGTCGGATTTAAGGGAAGTTTTGACGTATTGGCAGCTGTGAATCCGACAGCGACACCTGGAGTCAGTACGAGCTTTGGTCCGATTACGATTGATGCTGGGCCTAGCGTCACGATCGGTGGCGGATTCTCACTAACGGGAGAGTTCCAGGTTCGGATATGGAAGAAAAGCGCGAATGTTTTTCAAATTGGCTATTACAAAAAGCAAGGCGCAAGCTTCACGGTATCCTTTGACGCGAGTGTCGGTGTTGATGTGGCTGTTGGATCTTACGATATTGTCGCTAAAATCTATGGCCTTCTTGGCGATTCGGGAAAGCTCGACCCGAACTGGCTAAAGGCAAATGTTCCAAGTTCTGTTGCCGATGATGTACAGGCTGCATACAAGGCTGCAGTCCAGACAAAGCTGTCGATAGCGATTGATGAGGAATGCGATACATCCCTCACTGACCAGACCGCGTTTTCATGGAACTTCGATCTGATGGCGTTAGATTCGACGTCGCAGGATGCATTCGCCAGCTTGATTCGTGGAGACCTTTCTCCGTTGATGAGTGGGACGCCACTGCCTGCAGGGATTACCAAAGCAGGTAGTGTCTTCGACCGAATGAAAGAGACAAAGCATACCTTTACCTTCAATTTCCTGGGCTTGTTTGATCACGCCAGCGTTCAGGATGCAGTACGTAAGATGGGAACGAAGATAAGCGAGGACGGGCAATTGGTTATTACCGACACAGCTCATCTGACTCGTCTCAGTGCTACAGTGACGCCGTTCGTGAAGAGTGATCAATTGCGTAAGGTCTTTTCAGAAGACTGCGTTGCCACTGTCGGCTACGCTGTTTCCCTGGGGCAGCTTGCTCCACAATTGAAGGTGGATTATAGCTATTTCGACTACGAAAGCCATGCCCATATCTCGGATTTGCAGTTGTTTGTGGATACTGCAGGCCGGCTTGGAGAGTCCGACGCCAAGGCAGACTGGGCAAATGTTATCCAGGCAGGAATCTCAAGCCAGTCCGCTTCGTTATTCGCAACGCTGACCTACGAGGCCGCATCTGGCGTGAAATTATTCCTGGATCAGGATGCAAATCCCCGTAGCATTCCTGATTTTGAAAGAGTTGGACGCAATGCCCTGCTGGTCACGCCAGGTTTAGGTCTCCATCCAGAATTTACAACGCGCCTTGCGGATGATGTGCAATGGCAAGAGATCAGCAAGGCAGGTACTGCTCAGAACTTCTATGGGGTCATAGGAGTGGATCAAATCAATCCACCGCAATGGGCTACCATTTCCTTCGCCTGGACTGTACATATTCTCTTCTGGGCTCCTGCTATGCACTCGACAGGTCAGGCACTGCAGGCGATCTCTCAATATTTGACCCAGCATCCCGGCATAGATCCTCTGAACGACCGGGGATTTCTAGCGCGCCGTCAAGCATTCGTGAGTCAACTTCAGAATGCGATACAAAAAGCCCCTTTGTTCGATGATGCCCTGGGGCTAATGACAATGTTTCTTGCGGCCCCACCAGTAAATAAGAACGTGGTGATTACCTACGCAGGGAAAAAGACGGCTTATACATAAAGCCATGATGAATACTGCGTGTATTGAGTACAAGCAGAGATGCGAACGATCGGGTGAGACCTTTCAAAGTGAAGAGGGCGCTATTTAATGGCACGTATTCTTTCTCAAATTGACCATGTAGTCGTGGTCATGTTCGAAAATCGCTCATTTGACACAATTTTTGGTTGGCTTTATGCAAATGGTGCACAACAGCCAACCCAATATCTACCATCATCTCCGAACCCAAAGCCATTTGACGGATTGAACCATAACCTGTTCAACCCGCAAACGGCTGCGTATTTCAATGGGCAGGATCAGGACAAAATCTGGGGACCATTTGACAAGGCAACCAGTACTGTCAACCCAAATCCCGATCCACTGGAAGACTTCGCCAACGTGAACTACCAACTCTTTGGGCCAGAGGAACCGAACCAGAACCCAAGGTGGCCAAACCTTGGATTCGTGGTCAACTACGCTCTGCAAACGGGTCCAAATATCCCCGTAGAAATGATGGAGGCATACAGTCCTGATCAGGTTCCTGTGCTTTCGGCTCTTGCTCGCAATTACGCTGTTTCGGATGCGTGGTTTTGTTCCGTGCCGAGCGACACATGGCCAAATCGATCCTTTGTCCATGCCGGTACCTCAAACGGCAATGTAGTGAACGGCACATACCCAAACCCGTTCGACTGGAATGTGCGTACCATCTTCAACGTTCTCGAAGATACGGGTGCGTCCTGGAAGGTCTACAGCAACACCGTTATCACTCCTGCTTTGACCGGGCTGATGTTCCCAGAGCTCTGGCAATATTCTTTGGATCGTTTCGCCCATTTCGATGATTTCAGGCAGGCGTGCTCAGATGGCGCCTTGCCCCAGTATTCATTTCTGGAGCCAAGCTTCCTCGACAATCCAGACGACTACCACCCACCGCATGACGTCGTTGCTGGAGAGAAGTTTCTCTATGAGATATGGCAGGCGGTAAGTAAATCACCAAAATGGAAGCAGACTCTCCTGATCATCACATTCGACGAACATGGCGGGACGTATGACCACGTCATGCCCCCTTGGAACGCGGCCTGCCCAGATGAGGAAAGCAATCCAGGCCAGCTGGGATTCACGTTTAATCGCTTCGGCGTGCGCGTTCCTACTGTAGTTGTCTCGCCCTGGATTCAGGCGGGAACAGTGTTTCGATCGAATACAGCCACACCATACGATCACACGTCGGTCCTGGCGACGCTGCGCGACCGGCTTGAAATCCCAGGCGAGAAAATGCTGACCAGCAAGAGAATTGAGGCAGCTCCAACGCTGGCGCAAGTCTTGAATCTAGCAGAGGTCCGCGACGATCTTCCCGACATATCGCCACCTCCGGCTGAGACCCAGCAAACTGGCACGTTCCTCCCGCCGAATGAATTGCAGAAGACGCTCATCTCGGCACAAGCTGTGCAACAGAACCAAGACCCCCAAAAGACTCTCGCTCAGATGGGAACTCGACAGCAGGCGATTGAGTTTTTCCAAAGGCAAGCCCAGGCCAGACAAGAAGGCCCTTCGCATAAATGAATGTATTGAAGTAAACGTTGACCTCCATCGTGTCAAAAGTGGAATTGATACGGAAGAAGCCGACGGACACACTCAGGCTGTTGTTCAGCACGCCTCAAGACGAAGAGTAGGACAATCCGAAACAGAAGGCGTATCGATATATTGTGCACCTCTGCCGAGCTTGAGAAATTGTATAACTCATGGGCTCGCGCAGCTTAAGCCAGCAGCGAGAGGATCCGTGATGCACGCTAATGAAGACTATCGATGGTTGGCTTAATCCACGAAAAGGCAAACTGCTCAATTGCAGGAAATTGTGAAGCCAGAACAGCGATTAAAGGTATTCCTCCGACGCTAAGTAGGCGCAAAGCAGCTTCAAAATAGTTGGCCTTACCTGGTGTACTGTGTTCAAGGGTACTTAAGAGAGGGTTACTGTCCATCTGAACAAACAAAATTGCGGCGAGAAGGAACATCACGCTGAATGTGATCGTAAGGATACTGGCGATTGTGTGTTGCCCCTGAAAAGGATAGGCCCTTACTCCGAGAATCAGCACTACGTATCCGTAGAGCACAAATGCAAGGAGCCAACGCACCTGTGAATTGACATACTTGATAAGAGCAACATAACGTAGCGCAATATAGTCAATTACTGGCCTGTCACCCTCCTCAGAACGTTTTTGGAACCACATCACATCGTCTCCTATAGACGGAGCTATACATGCATCAAAACATACATTCAGTAAAGTGTGATCATGAAGGCTGGTATCCTCAGCGAGCGGTATTCTGTATGAAAGATTGTTGACGTGACACTCTGCTGTTTCAAGATATGGGGTTAGTGATGCCCTTGCCGTTGGGGCCGATTCATCTCTAACCCGGCGCAATAAACGTAACGTGTTGGATTGTAAAGCAAGCGACGGGAGTCGCTCGAATGACCGCCAAATCTTGACCGATGTAAGCTCTTTGGGTATATTTTCGAAGCCTGTTGACAGTGGACTGGCGGACAGGATGGCTAATAATGTCCTCAGGCTTACCCAGATAGACCAAATTCGGAACCACTGTATGACAATTGATGCCGTTAATAAACCGACTCCCCCAAAGACAATCCAGTCGCGGAGCAACCAGTTATCAACTCCTCGCAGAGCCTGCCAGCCCCGCAATGCGAAGAAAACGGCGAAGGTTGCGAAGAGAAGGATGCCGCCCTTCGCATCTGCCTTTACCAGGGATTCGACCTTTACTAAGAGTTTTTGTTGTGCGCCTCCCAATGCTCTAACCCATGCCGCGCTGCAGCTCGGAACAGATGAAGCTAAGAATAAGGGATCGACCCTCATTGCCTTGATTGTCTTCACTGCCCGAATACCGATAACCGAAAAGAAATACCAAACTGCGATAACTGCTGCTATGACTGGAATCGGAGACAAACCATCCATTACGTAGACCGCGCGATAAGCCGTCAAGGAGATGTTAGCCCAATCTGCAAGGAACGCATATGCCGCAACTGCCATCGTTACAAGCGGGTAAATTGCAACAATTATGAAATCACTGCTGGTGACGATGTCTGTATCCCCCAAATGGCCACTACCCTTTATGATCGGCAGAGTGATTCCAATTGTTTTATCTTCCGACTCTTGCTTGAAATCCAGCTTGCGTCTGCCATTCTCTCCCCGCATCCTGATGCCAGCATGTCCTCCATTTGCAACCTGGCTATCCATGCCTTTCCCCGAGCCTTCGTCTGGTTTCCCGATCTGAGCAAGCCGAGAAGCTGTTCTTAATGCTCGAACAAGCAGTAAGATACTTGTACACAGAAGGAGAACACACATAACAAGCTCACTGATGAACAGTGTCCTCTTGAACAACAATATGCCTAGCGTACTAATCGTACTAACCGATGGATCATATGCGACGTTTAGAAGATTCTTTTGAATTACTATGGATGGGACAGCAATCAGAAATAGCAATATCAAAAGCTGATTATTACCAACCAGTAAAAAGTAATCCTGCGCTAAATCTTCATTCCGCCGGCCTCCTTTTAATTGCATGCTTTGTAACAAACCGGCGGGCGTCTTAAGGCTCTTCTTAGTGCGATGAGGAAGATAGAGCTTGCGATATCTAAATAAATGGGACCCCACGACGCCCAGGAGAGCCACCATAATGATGTACCACACCCATGGCGCCGTGAACTCCTTGTCGCTCATCATTGACAACGGTACTCTGGCTTTGCGCACCGTCCAGAATGCGTCATTCCCCAAGACATATGTCCCGGGATAGTACCCTAAGTAGGAAACCAAAGGTGATCTGCTGATAGAGTCGTCAATGAGTAGGTTCATTCCAATAAATGTTGCGACCGCCCCGCTGTTGGGAAAAGCAGATGTGTCTGTCTCGCCGACCTCAGTTTGGAGCAAAAGTGTATTCACCAATGGAAATGAGGTGACTGAAATAGTCCCTCTGAGAGCTTCAAAATTCAAGACACGAAGCATCAACAGGTCCTGGTCATAGGTCGCAAGTCGAACGTCTGGAACATTGTGCCGAAGGTATTGCAGGAGGTACACCTCATCCAGCGGATTCGAGGCAGTGACTATGATTACCCGATATCGGAGGTGCCGAATCGTTGAGGTTATGTTACTTAAAGCCTGATCGATGTCCGGCGCCGCCTGCTCTGTTGCAAATGCCACAGGACTGTCCAGTTCATTTGACGATTGCTCGTGCAGGCTGAACGGGACGATTTGAGATCTGACCGGTTGCCCGGATATATCGGCAGGCGTGACACTGACAACTGTTGGTTGCCACATGTTACGCAGTGCTGACAGATCGCGTGGATACGTCAAGGTTGATATTCCGGGAAATGTGCATTGCTTTTCAAGAGTCCCAGGACTGTAGGACGTCTCATCTTCGCTAAGATATGCAACTTCGCCGATGTGATACCCGAGCTCTCGGAGAAATGCGAGCATTGTCATCTCAGTACGACAGTCTGTTGGGGCAAGTGGCGTAAAAGAGCCAAGATGTTGCTTATCTATTTCCTCTTTAAATGTATTCCTTTGTGCCTCGACTGTAGTTGTTGGGCTGAGGATATCGGCGGATATGCACAGACGATCTCTGGCAAGGGTCCGAAGGTCCTCGAGGGCTCGATACAAAGGACTGAAAGAAGCAGAAAAATTGGGACCCAGCACTTTCACTTTAGTGGTCAAATTGCACGGGCCAGGGTCTGGTCCTTTCTGAATATTGTTTGCATCCGCGCATTGCGGTCCGCCATTTAGGCGACAGTCGAGCTGTACTATGTAGCGTGCCGCTTTCGTAAATGCGATTTTGTTAAGCCCCGCTGTGGGGGTTTCGCCGACAAGGAAGACGAGGAGCCGCGGAGAATAGATAGACGATATGTCCGCGCCAGGCTTGGTGAACTTTCGAAACATGAGAAGACCAGGTTGATCTCTCAATTGTTGTTTCAAAGTATCCGTAAGGCCGATATCGCGCTCGTTTAGTTGTGTCTGTTGGAGACCACTCCAGGGGAACCAATACCTCTCGAAACCGAACCCATTTGCTTCCGCCGCGCGCTCAATGGCAACAACATTTCTGTCGAACTGAAGCGAGAGATGTGATCCCAAAGGATCTGGAATAGTGGCAATGATGTAGGTCAGATTTAGACCTGCCGAAGGATCCTTCGGCGGAAGACACGATGCGATATCCGCCTTATAGTGATATTGTGGAGTAAATTTCCGTTGGATTCGGCCTTCTAAAACGGTTTCTTCCTTGATTTCTTCAGGAAAGTATTCTGCATCGTTGTGTAGCGGAGGATGGACATCCACACCTGCAGCCGGCTTGATCGGATGGTTTGCATTCGTTTCGAGGTCCTCCGGATCGACTGTGGAAAAAGCTTTACATAAGGCGTACCACGGACCTTGTTCATTCTGCGAAAGGGAATATCGATTGTATGTGGCTGTGGTATTTGTGGAAGATGCAGCCACACTCGGAGTGCTAGCAGGAGCTGGTGGCGCAGTATTCGTTTGATTGACCCACGGGCTTAGAAAAAAGGTAAGAACGGCCGCAGCACCTATTCCGCCAGCAATAGGAAGAGAAGTTTTCTGGTCCACCTTAGCACCCCGCGCGGGCCCTTGATCAGCAGTAGCACACTATAGCTAGCTCGCTGAGCCATCCTGGTATCAGAATGTGGCAGCCCGCGAATTTATCGCAACTCTATGAAGGGGGATCATCTGCGGAACTCAAATATAGCAGCCGTGGGCCTAATCATCTTCTTAGACGCATGCTCGTCTTTAGAAACCACCCACCTAGTTGGTGGCCAAGCTCATCGGTTCGTTACAAGAAATTTGACTCAGCAGGTCACGACAAACAATGAGCGGGAAAATAATAGCACGAGTACCTGGAGCGCGACGCCTGTGTACGCATAGAGGTGAGCACGCTCACCTCAGCGAAGTATAGGCTGAGCAGTTAATCACTATTAACACTTTGCTCAGTTATAGTTATCTGCTTAGTTAACCAAAATGGCTCTCGTCGGACTTGTGGTATCTGTCAATCTCGATTTACTTCAAAGAGCGAAATAGCCACTACATCGTGAGCATTGAGGTGATCTAGCTAGAGCAGCCGAGTGGATTGAAGCTCATCGTAAGCTGGGACTATACCATTTGGTAGTCTAAAGCTTTACTTAAGGAACAGCCGAACCGTGATGATCCGGCTGTTGCATCCGGGGAGTTAGAAGGAGTTGTCCACATAGCCCAGACAAGAGCACCAGCAAGTTGAGCACTGGTAACGGTTGGTCCTGATAGTTGCAGGCCCCTGACATTGCAGCACTCCAGACAACGTGATTCAGACTGCAATGGGAGCCTTCTTTTGGCAACCTCTATTGAGCAGGCGATGAGGCGCCGATCAAGTCGCTCACACTCGCAGAGAGTTGTGCATTGGACAGAACATAGAACATCCCGCCCCGTCCGTTCTGGCTGACCGAGCAGTCCGGCCCATCGTAGGAACCTTCCTGGTTCATATCGCCGAAGATTGTGTATCTTTCATGCCCAGAAGTAGAGACGCCAACTTTTGCGTGGTTTCCATTTGGATTGTCTCCTCCGAGGAGCCCAAAGGCCACCCCTTTCCAAGTGCCGGTTGTGGCGTTCTCAACCGGTCCAGGAGCGCTCAGCGACTTGTCCCAGCAGGTGATCGCGGTGCTGTTCGCGGCTGTTGTCGAAGCGAGCTTGTCTGGGTTCGTCCACCAGTTTGCAACGTGTAGCGAAGCCCCGCCCAGCAGCGACGACACCATCTGCCAGGGGGGAACTGTCAGCCTGGAGGGTTTGGAAATCAATTCGATTCCTGTTGAGAGCGTGCCGGTCAGAGGCTCTGCCGCCTTTGACTGCACTCCTAAAGAACTCACCAATCGCTGCACGTCACTGGGGCCGCCATTGCTAACGACCTGCAGGTCGTTGGGATCCGTCACGACGCTGGCATTGCTCATCCCTTGCAATACGGCGATCAGATCGCTTTTGGTGAGACGCAGCGCGAAAAAGTGCTGACTCACTTTCACGTTATTGTCCTTAGTACACCCAAGCGTATTACCGTCGGACTTCCGCGGATGGGCGACGCTGCCGGAGAGCGGCCAGTCCGGCGTGGAAACCTGCATTACCATTCCGTTACCAACGTCGTTCCAGGCGAGAATGCCTTTCGAGTGACCCCATGGGCCGCTACAGGATATTGAGTTTCCGCATTTTAGCGCGGGGTCTTCGTAGGGCTGGTCGTTCCAGACTACATAGTGGAACTTGCCTTTATAGATTTCATCGAAAGTGGAGCCAAGAGGGTCCTCCGTCGTTGTTCCCAAACACTGTTGGCCTCCATCCTGCAGCGAAGGGTGTTCGCTACTTGCGAAGACATACTGCTGGCCGAAGTGCGAGAACGTGGAGGTAGGAGACCGACCTGCGTCGAAAGGGCACGTACGTGTGTCTCCATTACCGCATTGAGGAAATGACTGGGAGTTGAGTTTGAAGACAAACCACCAGTCCACAGGATGGCCCGCCGCAATCAAAGGAGATGGAGCGATACAACCCGCCGAGTTTTGCGAGCCGCCGCAGACCATTGCACCAGACTCTACGGCGGTTGGCGATGTGACAGATGGATTGGGCGTGGACACTGAATGGTTAGTAACGGCACCATGCAGTAATGCGATTGCGAGCGGCACAATTGGCGCCAGTGTTCGCGTGATCGGGTGAATAGTAACTTTCGTTGATGCCGTGTCTTTTTTCTGCATCGTCATAAGCCGGGCATACTTCACCTGGAATGCCGCCCGAAAACTGAGAGGTGTTTATTTACCTTGGTCCCTCCCAGCGACCCCACCCGCAACTGCGCCGGTGACTGCTCCCGCCATTGCTCCCGCAGGTGCGCCAGCAGCGGCGCCGGCCATGGCGCCAGCAGCTACCGCAGTCTCAGGGTCGGGCTTAGTGACCCCCTCATCCCGGCTATATGAGATTCCTTTACCTACCGCATACGTGCTTGCGCTGATACCCAGCAGAGTTAGCACACCGTCGGACACCCAAGGAAAATAATTGTTTTTCAGAACGAGGTAGAATAAGCTGATGGCGATGACGAACGTGAAAATCAACAATTGGAGGCGCGACATGCTTGCATCCCCGTTGGTCTCACATACCAGCGAAGTAAGGTTGATCTCATCACGCCAAATCATCACCAACAGCTTCGCCGCCAACAATCCCAGAAAAATGCAGAGTATGTACTCGCAAACAACTACTATTAAGGATGAGTTCATATTCCCAAGTCCTCTCTTTCAGTCTTTCGATTTCCAGGTGGTGAAGGCCTTAACCGATGCGTAGATACCACTGCTTCCCCCAAATACGGCCAGCCGCTTTGAGCTCACATTCGGTAAGGCCCCATTAGCGTGAACAGCGTCCCGGACATACTGGGCAGCAAGTGCAAGGGTCATCAAGAGCAGTTGCAAGCGCTCTGGGCTTATTCCATTGCTTCCATCCTTACGGGCAAGCAGACGGGACAGGTTAATGCGGCGCGTGAGCATATGGTATGCCAGCATAGCCGCCAGCACTGCCAAAAGGCCTCGCCCTCAAGCCGAAGAACTTCAACTGCATTCATGAGTTGGCTATCCTAGTATGCTGGGGCGCGATAGTACAAGAGAATATCCGTCGGAATTTTACTCGGAAGGAATCCAACAGCTTTACAAAGGGGGAATCAGAAGTATCGATAATTGATCCTGACCTGTCAAGACAAAGTTCTGCGACTCAATGTATTGGGGAAACTGTTGCCAAACGTCGAGGACGTCGTCGACTTTTCTTTTGTATGCTGGCCTCTCTCTGGTGAGGGTTGTCTTTGTCTGGAACCGGCAAGGCAAGTTCAACCCGACGGAGTATCGACTTGCAGGAACAGCCGTCAGAGGATTTTTCCTTAACTACTGAACGATCTATCCCGAGTGGTCGCGAAGAAGTGGTTCCTTCTCTAGCCATCTGATTCTGGATTTGACCGGATGCATAATCGTCGATGAATGTTTTTTGATAGAGGTCTTCGCCGATGAAACGACGCACAATTCTTAAATCGCTTCTAGCCGCGATGGCAGTTGGTGCCACCAGCAGTCTTCGCGCGTTTGCGAGCCTCCCGAAGATGAAGATTACGCGGGTGAGGGCATATCAGCCTCCGAATCCTAATCCCTTGTTCAATCAGAGCGACATGGTCGTGACAGTTGAAACCGATGCGGGGATTATGGGCATCGGCGAAGGCGGCTCAAAGGACCTGCTGTCACAGGCTGCCGGAAGACTGATCGGGCGCGATCCACAGTATATCGAGCGACTCTGGCAAGACATGAATCGCGCTTTCTTCTATCCGGCTGGACGTGAGAGAACACACGCGATCGGAGCGCTGGACCTTGCGCTCTGGGATATCAAGGGCAAGGCGATGAATCTACCTGTTCATGAATTGCTCGGGGGAATGGTCCGCAATTATTGCGAATGTTACAACACGGCGGGAATCATTCCGGGTGTCACGGCTGACACTCCAATCAAAGAACGCGCTAGAGCTACGATTGAAGCTGGCTATCGCGCTTTCCGTTTTGGAGCAATGGACCTGCCACGCGATGAAAGCACATTCAACACGAGCGAACGGATAACGCATCTTACAGAAGAATGCGCAACAGCAAGAGAAGGTGTGGGCAAGGATGGAGACTGGATCGTCGATTTTCACCAACGATTCGACTTATCGGATGCCGTTCGAGGCTGCAATGAAATCGAAAGCCTTGCTCCCTTCTTTGTAGAAGATCCAGTCCGCGCCGAGGCATTCCTGCAGGATTTGCCGATTTTGCGCCGCAAGGTCAACGTGCCTCTGGCCGCTGGAGAGGAGTGGGGCAATCGATGGGACTTCAACCCGCTCGTTGAAGACCATGACATTGACTTTGTTCGCGCCACATTGCCGAATGTGGGCGGCATAACGGAGATGATGAAGATTGCTGCTCTGTGTGAGACCCATTTTGTTGGGATCGTTCCCCATTTCACAGGCCCCATCGCCACGGCAGCCCTTGTCAACAGCTTGGGAACATATTCGGGCCCAGTTCTCATGGAGTACAACTATCAGGGACGCACATTTCCGCACCTTCCTGTTTGCCTCGACTTCAAAAATGGCAAGCTTTATCCCAACGAGCGTTCCGGTCTTGGCGTGGAATTGGATTTTAAGCAACTGAAACAAGTGGCTGAAATTACAGAACCAGTGACGGCCCGTGCTCAGACCTATTTCAGGCCCGACGGTTCAATCACCAACTGGTGATTTGACATGGCCACTTGCTGCAATCCTGAGAGAGGTTGAATGAATCAGATTGATCTTACTCACCGCCACGCAGTCGTTACTGGGGGTGCGCAAGGTATTGGGCTATCTATTGCCAGACGCCTTCACGCCTCGGGTGCCTCTGTCTCTCTTTGGGACCGTGACGCAGATTTGCTCTCGGTTACTGCGAAGATGTTGGGACCACAACCGGCAGTTTCCTGCGATGTCGTTGATGTTTCGAATGCGATCGATGTCGCGGCGGCAGCAGAAACATGCTTTCAAAAGCACGCCCGAATCGACATCCTGGTAGCAAACGCCGGCATCGCTGGTCCCAACCACAAAACCTGGGAATATCCCATCGACAAATGGAAGGACGTCATCGATATCAACCTGACTGGAGTCTTCCTGTGTTGCCATGCAATTGTTCCGTATATGTTGCGTCAAAACTACGGCCGCATTGTGAACGTAGCGTCGATCGCCGGCAAGGAAGGGAATCCGAATGCTTCCGCATATAGTGCATCAAAGGCCGGAGTAATCGCGCTTACGAAATCGCTGGGCAAAGAAACCGCCAACCACAATATCTCAGTCAACTGCATAACACCCGCTGCGGCGCGAACGCGAATTTTTGAGCAGATAACTGAGGAACACATCGAATTCATGCTTTCGAAGATTCCGCGTGGCCGCTTTTTAGAAGTGGACGAAGTAAGCGCAATGGTGGCTTGGCTGGTTTCGGAGGAGAATTCTTTCACCACTGGTGCTGTTTTTGACCTCAGCGGCGGTCGAGCCACGTACTGA